>NZ_FNDI01000019.1:0-183520 GCF_900100565.1 Paraburkholderia steynii
TGAAGTTGACCCGCGAAAACGGACACCTATCCTTTTGATCAGGAGGTGCCGATGATGGGCAAGCATCGTACCCCGTACCCGGCGGAATTCCGGGCGCAAATGGTCGAGCTGGTGAGAGCTGGTCGCAGACCTGAGGAGCTGGAGAAGGAGTTCGAACCGACCGCGCAGACCATCTACAGCTGGGTGGCGCAGGCCGATCGTGACGCAGGTGTGCGTCATGACGGACTGACCACGGCCGAGAGGCAGGAACTGACAAGATTGCGCCGTGAAGTTCGACAACTGAAGATGGAGCGCGACATCCTCTCTCACGCGGCGGCCTGGTTCGCGAGGGAGACGGGATCTATTCCACCGAAGGGCGGTACGGATTCATGAAAGCGAACCGGGCCCGCTGGCCCATTGCCACGATGGCACGGCTGTTCGGGGTCTCGACGAGCGGTTACTACGCGTGGCTGATACGCGAACCATCGCGCCGCACATGTAGCGATGCGCAACTGCTCACGCGTATCCGTACGTTACATGCGAGTTCGCGCGGCACATACGGGGCGCCGCGTATTCATGCGCAACTCGGGCGCGAAGGCGTGCACGTTGGACGCAAGCGGGTCGCGCGTCTGATGCGCATGGCAGGGCTATGTGGCGCGAGCCGGGGCCGCTGGCCGCGCACCACGCGCTCACGTGCGGGAGCCCGGCGAGCACCGGATCTGGTACGCCGGCACTTCAGCGCTGACGCAGTGAACGTGCTGTGGGTGGCTGACGCGACCTACGTGCCCACCGATGAAGGCTTTCTGTATCTCGCCGTGGTGCTGGATGTATTCAGCAGGCGCATCGTCGGCTGGGCGATGTCGAATCATCTATACACGGAACTGATGTTGCGTGCCCTGGACATGGCGTTGCAGCAACGGCGCCACGAGGGCGTCATTCTCCATTCGGACCAGGGATGTCAGTACACGTCCATTGCCTTTGGCAGGCGCTGTCGCGAAGCAGGTGTGCAGCCGTCAATGGGGACTGCGGGTGATGCTTACGACAACGCGATGTGCGAGTCGTTCTTCGGAACACTAGAAGCCGAACTGCTCGGTCGCGAACACTTCGCTACTCACGAGCAGGCGCGGCGGCGCATCTTCTCCTTTCTGGAAGGCTGGTACAACATCCGTCGCCTTCATAGCAGCATCGGCTATTGCTCGCCGCTCGAATTCGAAAGTCTGCATGCGCAAGAACAAAAATCATCGTCTCGCGGGTTGCCCACCGGCGGACAGCGTCATGGTCGTGACAGGCGACCCGCCGCCCGCCCGTGGACAACCCGCGACTCAACGCTTAAAGGAGGATCAATATCGTATTAACCCAACTGCAGATCTTTCCGTTGAAGCGGGTCACCCTCAGCCGGCCCTCACTTCCGCGACTGGCAATGGGCGCAGAGCGCGCTGGGGGCTGACATCGTCCAGCGCGGGAATTCCGCCCCCGACTGGTTCGAGGTGACCGAGGACCAGATTGACCGGAACGATCCGGACTGCGTATGGCGCGAGCGCCCGATGAAGGACCGCACGCGACTGGAAATGTGGAGCCCGGTCCGCTGGGTAGCACTGCTGGTGAAGCTTATCCTGCCGCTGCGCACGTTTCAGGTGCGCATGCTGGACTCGGGCGAAGCGGATACCTGGCGCTACGCGGCGGGAAACTGGATGTTGAACCCGAGCCGGCTCGCGCAGGGTAGTGAACGGAGGCCGCTGCAACAGGGCATATTCCGCCGCAGCGACCCGCTCGCCGCTGGCAAGCCCGTTGCGGCCGTGCTCTACATCAACACCAACAAGACCGCCGACATCACCAAGTCCGGTCATGAGAAGGGCTACGTGTTGCCGTGGCCCTTCGGCGGGCCGGTGCATCAGGACGTCTTCCACTGGCTGGAGAAGCTGCGCGCCTGGCAGGAGAAGTACAACCCCGTCATGGGGCGCACGCCCTGGACAGAACTCGATGGTCGCCACATCCAGGCGAAAAGTCAGGTGCAACTCGCGGGCTATCCCGACGCCTGCTTCCTCTTCCGGATGCCGGAGGCACGAGACGGCAGGCGTCATCTGCCGCTGACCGCAGACACGTTGGACACGCAATGGTTCCGGCTGCTGGAAGCACTGGAGCTGCGGCTGGCCGACCGGAACGAGACGCATCAGAACGGCATGCCCATTCGGTTCCTTCCGGCACCGGACGTGCGAGCCAAGAGTTCGTCAAGGGGGTACAGGGTAACCCTCTTTCCCCTGCACAGCCTGCGCGTTTCCCTCGTCACCGCGCTGGCGCTCGAAGGCCTGGTGCCGTTCCCCGTTCTGCAGAAGCTCGTCGGCCACAGCCGCCTGCTGATGACCCTGTATTACACCAAGCCCGGCGCGTCGCACATCCGCGACGTGCTGCTTGGCGCGGCCGAGCGGCTGGAGGCGACCAAGGAGGCGAGCATCCAGAACTTCCTGCTTGATACCGAACATGACGAACTGCTTCAAAAGGCCATCTGCAACAGCGTGCCCAGCCTCGCTGCCGCCATTCCGCAGCATCCGGCCGCGCGCAACCCGGCGGGCTGGATGCCCATGCATCACGGCCTGTGTCTTGTCGGCGGGAACACCAGCGAGGTCGAAGGCAACGGCGCGGTTGGCGGCTGCTACAACGGCGGCCCGAACGTTGGCTCACTCTCAACTCCCAAGTACGGGCCTGTGCCGGGCGGCAGTCGCAACTGCGTGCGCTGTCGCTGGTTCGTGACCGAGCCGCACTACCTACCGGCGCTGACCGGCCACTTCAACACGCTCGCCTATCACTTCGACGAGGCGCGCAATGCCTGTCTCGCTCGGGAAAACGAGCTGCAGGACCTGAAGAAGGAAAAGGCGGATGCGGAAGACACAGGCCAACCGTTCACCCGCCTGGACGCCTGCCGGCAGACCGAGCGGGTTTGGGAGCGCGCCCTGAAGCGTTTCAGCGACCTGGCCGAAGACCTGGTGGCCTGCTGGCGTCTCATCGAACGCTGCAAGGCGGCGATGGAAGCGCCGCTAGGCTCCGGCACGCAGTTGGTGGCCGCCGGCACGGCGGGCGACGTGCATATCGCGTTTGAGGAGACGGAATCGGAATTGCTCCAGCTCGCCGGCGTGTGTGAAAACGTCGAGATCTACCCCGACCTTGAACCGGGCAAGGCGGTGTTCCGACGTAGCCAATTACTTGACGCGGTGCTCTACCGCGACGACCTACCGCCCGTGTTCATGCTGTTGAGCGAACAGGAGCAACTGCTCGCGGGCAACGCCTTCATGCGCCGCCTTGCTCAGCAGATGAACCCTGGGAATCCCGCGCTGGGCCAGCGGCAAGTAATTGGCTTGATGGACGGCGGTGCGCGCCTTAGCGAGCACTTCGATATCGACCCCGCCGCGTTACTGCCTGCGACCAATCCCGTCTTGGCGGTTATGCGCGGGTACCAGACATTCTCGGGATCTGAAGCATGAACGGCATGACAAGCATCCACCCGAGCGCCGTACTGGAATCGCTGCTCGCCAAGGGCGGGCGTTCGAACCGGCGTGCAAATCTGGTGAAAATGCATGACCTCTGCCGCAGGCAGCATGAGGCGGGCTCGCGCGACTTCTCTCTACCGACCGTCGGCCGGCTGGCAGAAGCCGAAAGCATCATGAAGGGGCGTGCCCTCTACAACGCCCAGTCGGCCGACTATAAGGCACTGATTGAAGCCTGGGCCGCGTACTCTGGGCCACCCGCGCCCAAGCCGCCGAAGATGCTGGCAAGCCACGAATATCTGATGCGTATCGAGGACCCCGCCATCCGCTCCATCATGCAGTCCATCATCGCGGAGCGCGACAAGCTCAAAGCGCAGCTCAATGTGCTGAAAGCGAATGCGCAAGTGACGGTGGACCGGCGCCCACTCGGCGCGACCGGTACGGCTGCACCAGGCTTACAACCGGTGACCGTACTCGCTATGGCCGCACAATTTACGCCTTCTGAGCTCGAGGCCTTGCAGAAAGCGGTGTCGGCCGACTTCCTCGAGTCACGCGGCCTGTGTGAAGGTAGTCACGGCGAAATCGTCAATGCGCGTGGCCGGACAGTGTTTGAGGTGGGTTTCGCGCGGGCGATTCGAAAAGTGCTTGCGTAGGCAAAGCAAAAATTAAAGGGGAACAACATGAGTGTGGCTTATTACCTTGCCTGCATTGAATCCAGGCGGTACGTGTGGGTCGGTGCGCTAGGTTCGAACTGCCAGGCAATACCGGAAGGGCAAGCCGCCGCGATATCGCGATTCGCGCTGGCACATCGTGGCAAGCCGCTGGTTGTGGTGGGTGATACCCATCCTATCCTTGATGACGGCAAGGAGTGGGAGGCGTCTCTCGGGGAATAACAGGCTCTAAGGGAACGCCACCAGGCCCCCTGCCGTACGAATTACGCAATAGAAAAAGCGCCAGCGTTATCGCTGGCGCTTGGAAGTTTCGGTGTATTACGATGTATTTATACATCGCAAGGCGTTGATGCTTAAAACACCGCCCTAACTGAATCCCCGGCCACTTGCTCGCGAACTATGTATGGTTAGGGTATAAGTCATCTAATACTCAGGGGAGAGGTAAAGATGGCCTGTCTGGTGCGCGCGGCGTAAGTTGGCATGCCAGAGGAACTGCTTCCGGCTATCGGATTCGATTGGTTGGCAATAGCAAACTGTCCCTACGGATCGTCGGTGCGATTCCAACACTTTTCACACTTCAAGGGCGTGGCTATCCGCTGATTGCATTGCAGGTCAATGATCAGCACAAATGGCACGGACGATGCATTGCTGCGCTTCGCGGCGGAGGGCGTCGTCCATGGAGATAGGCATGAGCTTAAAGGCGTTTGGTTGCGGTGTCGCGGTCCCGTTTATCGTGGTCGGGGCAGTTCACATTTTTGCTGGGCCGGCGACGATAGTCCAACCGATCGAGGTGTCGGAAGAATTCAAGAAGAGCGGCTATACGGAGCAGGCCCTCCAACGCATGCTGGTCGACACGCTGGGCGAACTTCGCTTAACGGCGAAAGGCGTCACCCCGGAATCCAAGGATGCTCAAGTCGTGTTATCCGAGTTCAACCTGCCGGACTTTTCCATGCCGGGCACGGGCTTTTCCATGCGTTCGCTCATCGATTATGCACGTGCATTGCTAAAACTTGACTCGTCGGTATATGGAAGTATGACTGGCACGAAGTCTAACTTTTCCGTGGATCTCACTCTTCGCGATCCACAAGGTGAGGCGTTCTCGGTTCATCGAATGACATCGACCAGAGAGTTGCCTGTGCATGGGAGCGGCCAAAAGCCTACGAATGGATCCAGCGGGACTTTGGCCGTGGAAGAAACACTTCGACGTGCGGCGATGGAAATACTCAAGCATCAGAGCGTTTTACTGTACGCCGATAACCTTCTGCAAAACCAGCAACATCAATGCTTTTCTGAAAGTGGGAAGTGCGACTTTCGGGAGGTCCAGGAAACCTACGATCAGATTGCTGCTGGCGTGGGGGCTGAGCAGCCGACCAGTCAAAAAAGACAAGCTAGCTGGCTGACGCTTGCGTTGGTTAAGCTTCATGTCGTGAATGACGATCAGGACAGTGCAGATGACAATGCACCTTGGGCTGAGCTAATGCTGTCCAAGATTTACGACCTAGTAGGAGACTACGGAGGTGCCGTCGAGCATGCTCGCGTGATCGTGGAGCGAAGCAGACAGGATAAATCGTGGGCGAAAGCGCTGCCGTGGGCTTATTACAATTGGGGCGTCGCACTGAATGATCTCGGCTGCTACGCAGCCGGTGCTGAGGTGTTGACCGAAGCAGTCAATCAGAACCCGCAATATGCGCCGGCACACAATGCACTCTCGCGTTCCTATAACGCGCTCGCGGAGGCGAAGGGAAATTCGGAATCGACCCAGGCGTCGCTCACTCGTTATCGTGCGAAGGCTCAGGTGGAAGCCGAGCAAGCAATAAAACTCAATCCCGGCTATCAAGAGGCCTACGTTAACTTGGGTGACGCCTTGCGGCCGCCACTCGTCTCGTCTTCCGACCTACACACCGGCGTAGAAAGGGCGCGGAAGATGTATGAGAAAGCAATCGCGCTAAACGCCGAAAGTGCAGGCCGCGCGCGTCAACAACTTGCTCTGATGCCCGGAGGCTCCGTCGCACACGTGGTCGAGTGGAATTCGAAGAAGCGACCGGAATGCCGCAAAGGCATTCCAAGTTCCCTCCTTGAAGCGTCCGGCTGCAGCGATGCGGAGATTCGCTCTGGGGCTAGTCGGAGAATTGAATTCACCAGTGCTGAACGTGCTCGCATGCCGACGCCCGGTACATGTAGGGAACTATCGTTGCAGCATCAGGAAAATAAACTGTTGAAGACGGCCGACAAGGAGAACGGTGAAATCACCGCATTGGCACTACATGTCGAAGGCGCGACCCACAAGTCCGCCGACCGATAGTGGATCCTTCAAAGTTAACTCGGTTGTTGTTACAGCTGTCGGACTGGGCTCCACTCACTTCCAGACTCGCGGGCTCGGTCGAGTCGCAGCCGAAACGAGCTTGCACGGGCTCGCGTATAACATCAAGCGAGTCATTAAGATTCTGGGGCTCGGCAAGGCAATGGAGGCGATGAAGATGGCGAATGCTTTACCCAACTTGCCTGCACCGCTCCGTGACTCGACCAAACCAGATCAATCTTGGGCAGATCGGCGCCACGCGGCGGCGGACGACTGCTATGGAGAAAGTCGAGGCCGCATTCGGAAACCCTCAGTGGCGGCAACGGGTCGGCTTGGTGGAAGGAGCGGTTGCGGTGTCGGCGAGGAGACGGAATCACCGAATCTGTGGCGCCGCTTGCCTACTCTGCGACCACCACGGCTTCGACGATGGCGGTGTCGCCTTCGGTTTCGAGCCCCCACGGCACACCGGCCGGGACCGTGAAGAAGTCACCTGTCTGACGAGGCCTGCGCTCCGCGCCGATGAAGCTCGTGACGGTTCCCGCTCGCACCTGCACGATCGCAGTGCCTCGGAGAGGCAATTCGACTGTTGCGATTCTTTGGCGTTCGCGAATGACCCACGAATAGATCGCCACTCGAACCGGTGCCGGCTTGGCGCCGCGCACGTTAACAGTCCCCTCGAACACGCGTGTGACCTCCACCTTGCCTGCGGGTGGTTGAGCGAAGGCAACCGTCGTGGCGAGCATCGTCAGCATCAAGGCGAGCTTCATGACCCCTTCTCCCTAGGGCTCCAGCATGAGCAGAGTTCCGCCTTGGGTCGCCACGAAGACGCGACCGTCGGCAATCGCTACCTGCGATGAGATCCCGCCTGCGCCGAGCGGCACATCGGCCACCACCCACGGTTCTGGAACGAGGTTATAACCAGCCGCGGTGCATGCGGCGGGTGCGAGCGTCGAGTTGACACAGACCAGCCCTGCGCTCGGAACGACGCTCGGGTCGGCGAACACGATCAGGTGGCCTTGCGTGGTGCCGACAAAGAACAGGCCTCGGCTCACTGACATCGCGCCCATCTGATATTCCCGCCCTGCCGTCGTTCCGGGAAGCTTCAGCAGCCATCGCACGGGGTTCTTCGGGTCGCCGCAGAGATTCAAGCCATGCACTTTGTCGTAACCTTCCTGCACGCCTTGAGGTACGGTGATGCCGCCCGTGTTCGTCGCGAACACGCCCTCCCAGATCGCGCCCGCGCGCAGGTACCTGGTGTCGCCGTGCGTGTAGCCCGTGAACGGAAATCCGGTGGGCGGGAATTGCCAGAGCACGGACGCCGCGACGCCGGACGGCGCCACGCGAACGGCGTAGCTCCACCCATCCTTTTGCGTTGAAGCAACAACCGGACCGCACGATGTCGTCGCCGACTGCGGCCCAGACGCCCAATCAGGATCGCCGTCCAGTCTGTAGGGGACAGGCTGAAGCTCCCAGACGATGGCGCCGGACGCGCCGTCCAACCGCAGCAAGCTCAAGCCATGATTGATCGACGGTTGCGTACCGCCGATGTTGGTATTCCCCGTCGTCACGAAGATCTCGCCTCCGGGGCCTGCCGCCACCGCGCTCCAGATGCCTCCGCCACGATCGTTGGTCGACTGGTAACTGAACCCGGGTTCGATATTGCCGGTGTCCAGATTTACCGCCACGACCTTGCCGTTCTGGATCGGACTGTCGGCGTGATCCGCTACGCCGACATAGACGCGATTATTTGCGACCACGGCAGAGGAATAGCCGATTTGCTCGTGGCGCTGGTTGAGGGCATCTGGCGTGATACCGTCGAGGACGGCGACCGCCGGCGACTTCCAGATTTCGGTGCCGCCCAAGGTCAGCGCGAACAGACGACTGCTGCCCAAGCCCGGAGGCAGCGACTGGTCCGGCGCTCCAAAGATCACGGCGTCGATCTCTCGGTGAATTCGAGCAATCGAAGCCGTATTCGCGATGCCGAATGTCGACGAGTTGACGCGACCGCTTGATTCGTACTGAGAGGTGAGGGCGGGCTGGTTCGGCGGTGGATAACGCCACAACATCTTTCCGGTTGCCGCCTCGACCGCGTAGAAGCGACCGTTGCCATTGCCGATGTAGACAACTCCCTTGTACACGATCGGCGCCGCGCTGAAGCCGCGCAGCGGCGGGTCCGGAGGCGTAAAGCGCCATTTGATTTTGCCCGCATGCAGTGTTCGTGCCCGGAATGGATCGGTTAGCGCCGAGAGCTTTGGCTGATGTCCGGCGCGCGTCGGATCGTGTCCGAAGGCGGACCAGTCGGCCCCGCATGCCTGAGGATTGCTGCTGATGGTGCATCCCACGGTCACCTGGAACACCCACTGGCTGATGCAATCACCAAGCTGTTGCCACACTTCGACGAGTTCTCCGTCGGCAAGCGGGTGGGTGGGGGTCAACGTCACGATTGCGCCGCCGCCGTCACCGATCTCATGACCGTTGACCTTGACGTGAATCCGGGCGCCAGGCACTGCCTCGATGACTTCGACGAAGGTATCGCCGGCCGACGGCCGGCGGATACGCGGTGCCGGCAGTTCGGCACACGGTTTCGGCGTCATCGGGGGCCCGACGACGGGTGGGTCGCAAAGAGCCTGCGTCGGAATCAGCGGCACGCCGGGACTGGCGGGCGGCTTCACCAAAATCTGCTGTCCGGATCCGCCCGGAGTCGGCTGCCCACCGACCCGGTTTGCGGGAGCCACGGCATTCGCGTAGACACCGAGATCGGCGCCGTTGACGACGTTGCGGACAACGACGATCTTCTGTCCTTCATAACCCTGGTCGATCGTTGGAGGAGGAATTACTGGTTGTGGCTGCACGATTTGAGGATCTGAGGACGGGCTGTCGTCGTTGCAGATGTGGAAGCGGATCGTCACACGTGCGCCTTCCTCAAAGGGACTCGTGGTCACATATTGAGCCGGCGCGGCGTTGCTTGTTGAGCCGACGACGGCAGCCGGGTCGAAGCCGCCACCCGGCGATGCCTTCTCCTGCAAGGCCTCCATCTTCGATCCGTTGAGGAGATCACGTCCACCGATGGCGTGCCCGCATTTATACACCGGTGGTGGATCGATACGTGGCTTGGGCAACCCGTTCGGATAATCGTCGGCGACCTTGCGAACGGTTACCGAATTCGACTGTCCACTCGTGACACCCCCAACGGTCTGTGTGGCAAATAGGACCATCCCCGGATTGCAGGTGATTTTCAGGTCGAATCCGGCGCTGCCAAACTCGCTGGTCCCACCGCCGACCGGTGGTGTCGTACCAACCACGAAGACGTCGACACGCGCGCCCGGCACGAAACCCGACACATGGACGCCGTTAGTGCATTCATAAATCGGCTGTTCGAGAATCGGCGCCGACAGCGTCTTCGGATCGTCCCGATTCGTGTCGCTCCTGACCACGCGTCCATCGGGATTGTCAGGGCTGCCGCCATCTCCATCAGCGCATCCTGTCAACAACAGGCTGAGCCCTGCGACCAGAACGCCAAGCGACCGGAGTAGCATGACGATTTCCCTCTAGTTTGTAGGCCGGCCGACGAGCGTCGCTCGAATCATCAGTCCGGCTCCGGCAGTACGGTTCTCGATCTGAATCTCGGCGCCTTCGTCGACAACGGTGGTCTGCCCGCTGCTGACCTCGTGGGCCGCATTGGCCGCGGTGACGATGCCCTGCCCAGAGCTAATCGACAGCACGGCGGCGCCTGGCAGAGTGAAGGTGGCGGTCTTCTGTCCTGGGCCGACCAGCAGGTCCCACACCGTGATGCTGTTCGCGCCGCGCGTCTCCGCGACATACAGCGTTCGAATCATCAGTCCGGGTACGAACTGGCGGTAGGGATTGTTCGGAGAGTAGGTGCTCAGATTCGTCGGCGCGGAGACCTGAGGCGTCAATACTGGCGGTGACGAGGGCGGCGGCTGTGGCGATCTCTCACAAGCACACAAGAGCCCCACAGCCAATGCCAAAGCCGCAACCAAAGTGTTCGCAGAACGGGCGCATTGCATAGTGGGCTCATTACCGTTCACCGCGCGGTGTCCTCTTACGGGAGGTCCGGAGTGAACACCGATAAATCATCGGAAATCCAACGCGACTTCCGGATCAAGACGGACACCGCGCTGCAATTGCTTGATTCAGTGCCGCATCGGTGCCGGTTGCGGCGTGCACACAATAAAGCTGACGTACTACCAAGTTATATATTTCGTTTTCCTAAATCTGTAAAAAATATTCTACGGCATATTTATACAATCCTAGTTAATCGTCACGGCCTCGAATTAATTCGAATCGGACGAGGCTCTGCCTTCAAATATGAAGCGAGAGGAATTATCTTTAATTGCGTATCAGTGGTTGAGCAATTAAAAAACCGGTTGTCGCTACTTTGCAGCCTAAGCGTCAAGACTTACTTGGGCCGGGTCACCCAAGCTCCTCCATTGTGCACTCCAGCACCACAATGCTGTAACCATGAATACGCTACGGCGACTTGGCGAAATGCATGAGCGTTTTTTAATCTAGGCACGATACAAGAGTATGCGATGTGTCAGCATCATTCAAGAAAAATGAAAGAAAGTCGGGCGCAATTCCGAAAATGTGCGCAAACCGCGGTGGGTATTGCGGGGGCAGAAATTATAGATATGCTTGCTGAGTCGAATAAACTCGGACCACGATCGATGCGTGTCATAAGGCTGACATCGATCACGGTTTGGTTAAAAGCTGATGTCATTGTCAACCTTTCACGTCGCGAGTTTATTGGGTGGGAGAGCTCGAAAGGCAGCACCGGTACCGCTTGTCGCATATTCTGCGGCTTTATGTGTCGACCGACGTTCAGGTCGCCGAGCAATCAAAGGTACAGATCTAAAAAGAAGCATTTCCTCCTCCGTCATACTTTTTATTTGCTTACATCGACCGCCGTTAGGGCAAGCTCACATCAATCGTACGAGAGCGCATCGGGATTGAGAAAGCATGCCACGATGTCACTCACTCGTACCTAGAATCAACTTCGTCATGGCTGTGCGGACAACCGCTTTGGTCGCCGCCAAATCGTCTCCGTCGGCAGCAAAGTACCGCGATCCGAAGAGTGGCGTTACCTGGACCGGGCATGGTCGTGCGCCCGCCTGGATCGCCAGCGCAAAGGACCGTAGTAAGTTCTTGATTGATGGCGTACTGGAAGCCGAGGTTCCCGCTATGGACAAAGGTGCCACGGCTGGAAATTACGTTCGTGGGCCGCAGGCTCCGAAGTATCGTGATCCGGTGAGCGGGGCAACGTGGAGCGGGTGGTGGCCCCGCGCCGGCGTGGCGGGCGCGCGCGAAGGCCCGGACGGCATTTCTGATTGGGGACGAGGACAACGCGAAACCGAACGCGGCAACAAAGGTAACGGCCAAGAAAGTTGCTGCGACGAAAGTAGGTGCTAGGAAGACGGCTGCCAAAAAGGCTGCGGACAAGACCGCTGCTTCGAAGAAGGCTGCCGCGAAGAAGAACGTTGCATCGGCCAAGGATTCAGCCACGGCAGCGCTTGTCGGCGCGGACACCTGCGCCGGTGCTTCCGGAGGTGCAACCGATTTCGTCGCGGCAGCCTTCTTCTCCGTCACTTCCTTCTTCGCGACTATCTTCGCAGGCGCCTTCCTTTCCATCCGCTGCTTCAGCACTGACTCCCGGTACCAGCGAACTACTGAGGTTCTGATACGCTCGAAGGGGCTTCCCGGCATGCGCATTCTCGATGTTGGCAGATCAAGCAGTGAGTTTTTCGCCGGGCCCAGATCGTTGGCACGCGTAGCCCGTAAAGACTGAGACCGCTCAAGCCGCCGATTAGCGATGTCCTGGGAGTGCCTGCGATATTCCGCCGGGTTAGGGTGCGTTCCTCTATCGCAGACCACCGTCTTGAGTGCTCAGCATCCAATAGATGCTGCAACCAGAGGCTCGACGGAAAATGGAAGCATGACGACATCTTCCATCGCATACAGGGAGATTTCTGAGCAACCATTTCGTGGCTGAAAATTCTTAAAGAATGGGTGGAAATGGGGCCGATTTCGATGATATACATAGACTGTCACACGTCGGCCGAGCACGAGCCGCCCGGCGTTAGGGCCGCCTCTTCCGACTGAAGAGCTTCGGTGGTGACCGCTAGCGTGGACGGGTTAGGACCGGTGGCACGCTAGGGATATCCGACCACGGGGATGGGTCCTGAGATAACGGACGCGCTGGCGAAGCTAGAGGCGCGGGACCTGAAAATAGTCTGGCGGAAATCGATTCAGCACGGATCGGTGGAAGGAACCTCGGCACGAGCTGCTTGGGGGCCTTCGGCTATCCCTTTGATATGCTTGATCAAGCATATCTACGCTATACCCTAAGGAAGAATATGTTTGCTAAAGCATATGCTCAATCCTTGGGGGCGATACGCGTACGCGCGTTTTGCTCTTTGCTTACCAGGGAATGAGTGTGGGCGGCGTGGCGTTTTGGTGATGCGAACCATGGAGGGATAGGGCGCGACTAAGGGATGGCATCGGCGCACACCGGCGTGCCGCTCGCTGTAGTTCCAAACGCGGGCGGGAGGGTTGAGGTTGTAAGGGCTGAGGCGGTGTGCGTTTGTGGATGTCGGGGACGATGCATATCTTCTCCGATCTATCTGCCGCCACTCCTGGAGAGCGATGGAGGCGGGGTCCGCGCATATCCTTTTCACTGGACGAGCACTGATTTGGTTCCTCTCGCAAGCTATCGGGCTCGGTGCTGTATCGCTCAGGTGATGTCGGTCGATCACATCGACGGCGTGCGGCTAGCTACTGAGGATCTCAACGATCGCTCCGCAGAGCGTTCTCGAATTGGTGCTATCGGCCAATAGTTGACGTTCGCGCAACAGAGACTGCTGTCATTCCAATGGCTCGTTCACTTCGTAACCTGCCGGATGCCCGGTGGAAGCAGATCGGCCATACCCGACGTTCGGTTACCCGCCATCGAGAGGCGGCTGCAGGCTGCATTCCTGACGTTCGCTTGTCGTCAGCTGGGAATGACAACTCAAGCCGCAACCGAACGCACAATTACGACCGGAGCCGCCGTTCGAACTCGCACGACCGCAGCGACCGCATCCAAGGTACAACGGCCATTCGAGTACTTGGCTCGGATGGCAAAACGGTCGGTGCAGATAAGGCAAGACGCTAGCCACTGCTGTTCCACACTGTTACGTCCTTTTCTTTTCGTCCCATTTTTATTTGGCGCCAGCGATGTGCCGGAAGGCTGCTTGAAGGGCGCGAAGGAGCATTGCCCGCGCCAATGGCAGACGCGGGGCTTGGGGGGCCACCTTGTGATTGCCGATCGGCGCCCAAGGTCGACGTATCTAGGGGCGCGACCGAAACGAACAGTACTTCGATAACCACTACAAGCCACCCGGCCGGTTCGCAACGTCGCGCACCGGCCGAGGCTGCTTCATTTTTCTCTAAGCTTGCGGGCTCGTACATCGACCACCACGTGGGGAATGTATTCGTGCATATCCTTACTGTGGAATTTACTAGGAACTTCAAACTCATCCACGACAACGCCCTCTGTTCGTCCGGGTATTGAAGGATGCTTTGATCCTGATGCGGCCAGAATTGTGCCATCGGGACCGTAGGCCACGTAAATGTTCTTTACCATATCCGAAAACTCCTTTAAAGGTGACGACTTTTTATTGACTAGCTCACGCTGTCGTTTGGAACCGTCAGCGTGGCAAAGCAATCCAGGTTTACCTGCGTGTAGTTCTGGAAGTTATAGTGCAGGAGCCTGTTTCCTGCAGCGTCCGATGTTACCCACAGGTCGCCCGTAATCCCTACAGCGCCATCGGTGCTGATCGGTATGACTGTTAGATTCACATACTCCCAATTGATCGGCCAAACCCAGTAATTTGGGCCTGGGGGGATATTCGGCATATAAGTATCGTAGACGTCCACTTCCATTTTGCCACCCATGTCGCACTCCTTCTCTCGCTTTTTATTTCGCGAGAATTGATGTTTACATACTCACGCGTTGTAATCACCAGCACACGCAACCCCAACGCGAAGGGTCGCGAAACTCGGTTCGTATTCGGATGCGCAAAGCCTGCGCGAACTGCTGCGGCGATGGCTTCTACTATGTCGTCTTTAGCGTAACGGACTACCTTACTCACGACTCACCCGCTGCGTAGTGAGGTCGACATACCGTGACCGCGCGATGCAGTGAGGTTCGGTCAAATCCCAGAATCGGATCGAACTAGTATCGGCTACAAAGAGCTTCGAGAGTCAAACACCGCTGGATTCTCAAGTGGCAAAGCGATCTGCTGCCATCTTCGGACTTTCCGCTTTGGGAGGTAATACACTCCAGCAACGTCCTTCATGCAGAAAGAAAAACAACGCGCGGGTACCCGCAGCTTCCAGTGACTCAACGCACACATATCGGCCGTTGCACGAGCCTGTGCGACTGAACACCGTTACACGCACCATCGTCGGGAAACGCGGTGCCAACCATTTTTCGACCTGCGAACGCAGGGACTTCGCTCTCGTAGCTTTCATGGCTCACTCCAAAGGGTTCCTTTGCCGGGAAGAACGAAAAGGTTGTTCTGGCAGGCCGGTACGCTCAAATGTACGATCGGGAGATGGCGCCTTCTATGATGGGGCCGCCGTGAGATATGGCCGAAACGCCGGATCAGGTATGGCGAGCGCGAATGACCGTTATGCTTGGCGTGTATCGGAGCACGAGTGGCAAGTCGACGTATGGACGGAGTAAGCAATCCTCATCAAAAAGGGTGACATTCGTCTCGCTTGCGCTATGCAAAACCGCCGTGCCAAACGGTTACTGTTGCTGATCCGGTGGTATGGTTCCACGCGTGCTAAGTGCGGGCGCGTGCAGATTCGGCAGCGCCGTCCACTTTCTCTTGATTCTTACGCCAGCCTGCCGGTGGCATTCCAAATTCCCGCCTGAAGGCACGACTGAATGCTGCCTCCGACTCGTAGCCAATTTGCTCCGCTACAGCGGCAAGCGACTTACCGCGGATCAGGAGTTCTTGCGCCGCGATTTGCATGCGCCACCGCGCCAGGTACTGCATTGGCGGTCGTCCGAGCAGATCCGTGAATCGTTGCCCCAACGCTGAACGCGATAGTCCCACCTTACGTGCCAGTTCATCCACAGTCCAGGGATGGACCGGCTGAGCGTGGAGCAACGAAAGTGCACGCCCCACAAAGCGATCACGGACCCCGGCCAGCCATCCAGTTTGGTCCGCAGGCAGCGCTTCAATACAGCAACGGACCGCTTCGACAAACAGTAGTTCGGACAGTCTGGCGAGAACGATCGTGCCGCCCACCCGCGAATCGGCCGCCTCGGCGGCGGCAAACTTGAGTGATGCCTCGAGCCAGGCCGCACGTGGATCGTTGCGCACATCAATCTTGAAGATTCGCGGCAGGGAGGAGAGCAAGGGGTTGCTCAGCGTATGGTCGCAGGCCAAAAAGCCGCAAACGATGCGAGTCGGCGTTCCACCGCCGCCATACGACAGCGTCATCACCTCGCCTGGCGCTGCCTCCATCTGACGCGACAACAGCAACTCCGCTGGAACGGGGGAGATATCCAGGCCGCTGCCTATCAAGTGCGTTTCACCTTGAGGCACCACCAGCAATTCACCGGCATTAACCTGTATTGCCGAACTTGGGTCGTCAGCCAGTCGCGCCCGACAGTTACCTTCCGTGATCAGGTGATATGACACCACACGCTCGGATCGCGGCAGGTAAGCGGCACAGAGCGCGGCAACCGGGCGGCCAATCACGCACCACGGTGCCGTAAAGGTCCCGTTGAGATACACCGCGCCGCTTAAGCGCACGACGCGCAGCACGTCAGAAACTGCGTCCATGTGTCCATCTCCTGTCGGCGACTCGCGTTGCTCATGCCCGTGCGTCTAGAATGATTGTTCGGTCGCCCTACAGGCGGACGAAGAAAGTCACGGCGTTGGTGACGGTATATAGCCGAGTCCGGTCAATTGTTGATACGACAGGTCGCTGGTCGTTGCGCGGATAGCGATTGTCGCAAGTCGACACACTTCAGCCGCTCGGCCCCGTACCTTCAACGGCATTTCTTTTAGGTCACTTCGGCAAATGACCATGAGACGTCGTTTGCCCGCGATCATCGTCAGGTAGACACCGTTGGGCTCACAAGACTAAACAACTCGGGGGTGGTCTGGCGTAGGTCAGGCGTCCCGTGGGTTTTATTCAGACCATGCAGGCCTATTGTGGAAATCGACCGGTTGCGTGGTCGGGCCACTTCGCACACGGCGCGCAATATGAGTTTAGACGGTGACGGTATCTACTGCCATATGTCGTTCGCCATATCGTCGAACGACTAGCCGTGAAAGAATCGCAAGGTAGTTGACAGACACGGTCTAAGAGGTTGGTGAACAGTTCGTCACCACGGCCCGTCCAGTCGCGTTGCTCAGCCGCAGTCTGGGGGCGGCGCTCCTGCGGTAGAGTCAGATGAGCATGGTAGTCATACCACGCGTCGAGCACAGCTTGAGAACTCTTGCTGCGCCATATCGTCCAAGGACACGCCGGCCATAGAAGGTGAGATCGATCATGTTCAGGGCGCGAACATCATCGAAGGAGACACGAGCTTGGCGAGTGGCCATCAATGTACTGAACACCCAGTCTCGTCGCTGCGCAGACGCTCGGGCGCGTTCGACAAACTTCTGCGCCTGCACGGTCAGGATGGGACCAAGAATTGTCGAGATGACCATCAGCCATTCGCGTTCAATCGATCATGGAAAGCGGTCAGTGACCGTATAGGGTCTCGCTGTGTAGCGACCGAGCGCAAAGGTCGATCTGCCCAACATGATCGTTAATGGAGGGTCCGATAACTGGACAGAACCGACATTTTAGTGGCCTTACTCGCGCGAGGGCGAACGGCTGGAGTTGGCGTCCGGCGGACTAACGCCAATTCACCGTCCACATCTTTGGACGTGTCGGTTTATGTCCAAGCGGGCCATGTACAGTGCGTGCCTGGTGCGGACGTGATCCACTTTAAGATCGATAGGTTGCAAGGGCCGAGGCCCATACGACAATGTGGCCGTTAAGCGACTAATCAATTGGTTGCGTAGGCTCGGGCGCAAACACCAGCGCTTATCGTGAGCATTTCTATATTCGCGAAACGGTTGGCATCGCAGTTTCGCTCCATGCAAATGTGCGAATTCCTACACAATGCCGAGTTCGAGGGTGTAAGTCGTCCGTAATTTTCCTAATCTGTTTATCGTCAAATCAACAAATCACCGGCTTTCTCACTGGTGCCCGCGCGCCGATTCGGTTCAACTCCCGAACGTGGTGCCGCGGAATTAGGCACAGAGAACGAGGTTCTTCGCGGATGTCAGGGAGAAGACGGCTACGGGACCCTCTTCGGACGTGTTCTGTTTGATAGGTAAATGGCCGCCTTCAAACTTCTTCGGACGTGCGGACTTCCCGGCGCGAATCGACTGGACAGACGCGAGCTCACGGCGTTAGCGCGTCGTGTAGCGAGCCCGTTAAATAGGAGAATGTCGCATGGAAGAAAACGCAATGGGCAATCCGGAAATCAAGGACACGCCGGACATATCGTTCCAAAGATGGGTGTCTCGGATCTGTGTTGTTGGAATAATGGCGTGGACTGGATTTTTCTTCGCAATACTGGTCTACCAATCTTTGTGGGGTGCGGAGGAGCCAAAGAACTGGTTCCTTCAAATGGTACAGCATCATCCAGCAGCGACGATCGGCATCGGAATTTCCGCCATCTCGGCATTTTTTATTGTCGCCGTTCTACAAATTACAACGGGTGCGGTTCAATTCGACATACTGAGCTTCAAGTTCAGCGGTGCTGCGGGTCAGGTCGTGCTGTGGGTACTTTGCTTTCTGGCCATGGTATTTGCGTTGTGGCTTCTATGGAACAAAGCATGAGGGGGCAGCAGCCAGCGTTAGTAAGTATTGCCATGTAGCCGAACGACAATGGCGCGGATCGCGCAACGAGGCGTCACTTCGGGTCGCCTAGTGACTCGGCGAATCGTTCAACATGAAGTCCGAATGTTGGGAAAGGAACCTGTAGCCGCTTTACGGATTCCGTTACCTGAATGTCGGGTTTGGCCGACAAGATTTCATGGACCGTCCGGCAGGTTACGAAGCGAACCGGCCATTGGAATGACGGCTGTCTGGGTTTCGCGAATGACAACTATTGGCCGACTGCACGCGGTCGCCGCCGTCGCCGTAAGCCGCCGTTCAAAACCGTTGATTCAGGCCAGCGTCGTCTTCGCGGCATCATCTTCGAGCGGGTGAAACCGGCCGAGGCCGGGTGAAAACGCGCTTTGCACGGGGTCTTCTCAAAAGTCGACCCTTCAGCTCGTCGCGTATCGGGCTGGTGGCAACTCTCGAAGGGTAAAGCGACACCCGAAAACCGAGTACTTTTGTGTTTTCACACGGCCTCGGCCACAACCGGACAGTCTGCTACGGTCCTCGTGCGTTCGCTCGTAGCACGGGAGCAGCCATTCGTGTCCTTCTGCCGACCGACCTTGTCCGCGCGAATGCGCAACGGCTCGGTACACGGAAATCGCCGCGGCAATTAAAACCCCAGCTTGATTTCTTCGTCTTCACGTCGCCTGGCCTTCTCTGCGGCGCACGATTAAGCTCAGGCACAACTTCGTGGCCGCCAGCAAAACCGGCTCCCGCACGACGACCCTGATGCGTTCGTTGATCGAGATGGTGCCAGCGGACGAACACATTGCGATTATCGAGAATGTCCGCGGTGTTCCTGCTGAACCATAAAGAGATGGCTCACCTGTTTTATTGCGAAGGGGCCGGATTTCTGCTGTGGCGCGCCTGGCCGTCTGCATGCAGACTATGCCTGAGTAGACCTCTCTGGCCGAACTGCGGGTTCGGAGGTTTAGGAATATGCGAACTCGCTCAACACTGAGCATGGATGTGGCATCAGCTCAACGCATCCGAACTGCGCGATCGAGGCGGTCATGCAACGGTCTTCGACGGTTCGATTATCGATGTTGAAATGACGGCAACAGAACCTAGAATGTCTTCAACGTCCTCACCGTCACTAAGGAGCGTGCTATGGATCGACTTATAGCGCTAATTGCCCGTGCACTTTTCTGCTGCGGGCTGATTGCACTTCTTACCGGGCTCACGTATGCAGATACTGTAGACAAAGTGGGCACGAAAGTGGACAAGGCGATAGATCACGCTACCGCGAGCGGCGACATGGTGCTGTTGAACTTCCTTCGGCGTCTTGAGGCGATGCTTAACCGTCTGAATGAATTGGCAAGAGATCAGCAAAGCGAAGCGTGGCGTAATGTTGAAAAGCAACGGCAAGGCTTCTTCGACCAAGTGGACCAGACTTTAGACAAGATAAATAGTGGAATGAATGTCGATATCATTCAGCTAAATAACATGGTAAGTGAATTTGACGATACTTTAGTTCGTGTTTCGCGAGCATCGCATTATCCGTTTGTCGGATCGTATTCGCCTCTATTCATTGTGTCGAACCACGCCCCTATAAGATTGCATGTTGATGGTTCCTTTCTCGCAAATGGCGAAGGAACTTTGAAAATAGGAAGCAAGTCAGCTTCGCTGAAGGGCCTTATTGATCCTCATGCAACTTTCGAGGTACCCGCCGACGCTTTACCTCCGTCTGCCGATAATGCGATAACTACAATGTCGATGAATCTTGAATTGGTCGCTCCGTCATATCTTTTTTTCAAAGAAACGAAGTCATACAAAATCGCTCTTTATCTGCTCCCCAAAAAAGTGGGCGACGTGAAGATTACGTTACATCGGACTTTCGACAAGTACGTCATAACGCGCGCAATTCTTTCCGAGGAAACCAACCCGGCAAAGGAAAAGATTTTTGCAGCGTCCGGAGCGGGCTCGGCTCACGACAAGGGCTGTGCTCGGCTTGGGGCCCAATACAACGGCACCGCAGACGCTTCGGATTGGGAGATTGTCGACGCGGATCCGATAAAGCAAGATGATAGTCCAGGGGCTGACGGCGGAGGGCAGGATAATCGGACGGTATACGCTAATAAGCTACCCCAGACAGCAGACAAGAAAGAATTTTGCTTTGAGTACGGTGGTAGCGGACCCGGGGCAGAGTCGGTGAGCGTAGCGTTCCGTGCACTAGCGATACTTCGACATATCGAACATAATACCGATGATAGACAGCTATGGCCTCCAATCAATGACTCCTTCGCCCCCCTACTGTGGACCGGTCAAATAAAGCAGCGCATACCTCTAGCGCCAGTACACGTCAACAATTTGGTTGACGATGTAAGCGTCGAAATCAAATATTTCGACGGTCAGATCGCAGCTATCCTAATGGAGAAACACCTCGTTACGTTACGATTTCCAATCGGGATGGATACATTTCGGTAACGCCTAAATTGATCAATACGAACCTTGACCTACGATAAATAAATAGTGAGCCGTCTAACGACGGTTGTCTTGTAAATGTACAGGAGCTGGGCGAGTCTAGTACCCATCAGAGATCTAACGGTGACCTTGCCCCTGTTTGACGAATCCCATAGCCACGGAAATAAGGCCGCTTCGCCTCGCTGAACTGCGGCCCAGTTTTTCTCGAACGTCATGGGGCTGACGTAGTTGAGCGTCGAGTGTAGGCGCCGCGCATTGTAAAAGCCGAGCCAATCAATCACTTCATCCATTGCGGCACGCCGCGTGGCGAAGTGCCGCCCATGCATACGTGCGACCTTTAGCGAACTCCATAGACTTTCAGTAGGCGCGTTATCCCAACAATCGCTGCGCCGGCTCATTGACGAACGCATGCCATAGGCCTTCAACGTGTCCTGAAACAGGCCGGTGCAATACTGGCTGCCCCTGTCGCTATGCACGATTACGCCGGCTTCAGGGCGGCGTCGAAACCACGCCATGCGCAATGCGTCCGTGACCAGTTCAGCCTTCATGTGCGGCTGCATCGACCAGCCCACCACCTGCCGGCTGAACAGGTCGATGATGACCGCGAGGTACACCCGGCCCTCGGCTGTCGCCAGATACGTGATGCCGGTCGTCCAGACGTGGTTCGGCGCAGTTGCAGTGAAATTGCGCTCCAGCAGATTTGGCGCAACCGGCAAATCGTGGTTCGAGTTTGTCGTCGCGATGTACTTGCGCTTGTGCCGGGCTCGAATGCCATGCTGCGCCATCAGCTTGCGCACCCGCTCTTTGCCCACGCGCACGCCATGCGTGAGCAGTTCCTTCCACATGCGCGGCCAGCCGTATTCGCCCCTGACCTGCGTGTGAATCGTCTTGATGTGCGCAAGCAGTGCGTCGTCACTCACGCGGCCTCGGTGCGGCTTGGCTTGCGCGGTGCGTTGCCTGCGCTGATGATATCCGCTTGGACTGACTTCCAGCGCTTCACATAGCACCGAGACCGGCCAGTGGTGTCGATTGCGCACCCAGTTGTACAGCGTCTGTTCAACCACACTCAGTGTCGCCGCCACCGTCGCCATGCTTTGCCCGGCCTCGACCAGTCGCACCGCTTCCAGCTTGAACTCGAGCGTGTACTGCGCTCGCTTTGCCTTGCTTGTCATCGTTCTTCTCCTTGCTTGAGTTTACCTGCTCAGCAAGGGATTCGTTTTTCCGGGGCAAGCTTACTTTACCTAGACACGCGGGATGCTCCGGCCTTTAGGGCAGAGAGGACATCAACCCAGAAGCGCTCGTGCGTTTTCCTGGCTCAGACCAGTTCTACCAACTTCGTTCAAAGGTTTGGTTCGGAAATAGCCAATGTTGAATGATGCAATATGCATCGGTAGAGGATCGCCTGCTGAAATCGCAGCAGTTGCGGCGTGGCTCTTGTACACTTTTGGAGAGGGTTGAGTACGTACACCACGAACAGAAATCTTATTAATCGCGCAGCGGGGGCATCATGGGAAGCTCAGGTTCGGGTCGTTTTTCGGACTATCCTGGTACGAAGGCCAAGGACGTCGAGGGGGATGGAGTTGGCGTTGCAGGCGGCGCGAGTGGCGTCGACAAATGCAAACAGGCGTTTTCCTGCCTGCTGGAGGATGTCGGTAACAGCGACTTCTATTCACAATTCAAGAAAGTCCCCATTGTCGGCGACCAGTTGGGCATTGTCTTCGACAAGAAGCGTATCTTCGCCGTCGACGTGAACGGTGTGAAGGTTGGGGCGCTCCCCACAGCGCTCAACTACCTTGCGGCGTGCCTGGCGAGCGGCGTTACGTATGTCGGCCTCGTGAAGTCGTCGGCTGAGAAGCCTGTACCCATCGTGGAGGCTGACTTCGGTCCGCAATAGACCATGATCCAAACAGACGCAGTTCTGATTGTTGGAGAGCTTATAGTTGACTTCACGCTTGCTCAACATGGTGCAAAGTGCAAACTTCGTTTGGGTGGTGTGGGCCATGCAGCGAGAGGGCTATGGGCCGCAGGGCTCGAATACTCCGTGGCGGCGTTCTGTCCACAATATCTTGTTGACGAAGCAAAGCGCTATCTGTCGGATTGCGGCTGCAAGGAGTTCATCTGGCTCGGCGATGTCGTCGGCGCCCCGAGCGTCATCGTGATTGGTGACGCGACGGAGGTCTCACATCAAGGCTATGAAGACTTGATGCGTGACACCAAAGCGGTGAAATTCCACGATCCGCTGCCGCGCCTCGACGCTTACCAGAATGTCGTTGTCTTCCCCGGCAGGTTCGATATCAGTGCCCTTGCCAACCAGTTCTCGAATGACGCACGCTTCTCGTTTGATATTGCGTATGACCTTCAGGACCTTTCGTCGCTTAGGGCGTTCAGTGGGCGCGTCCATGCGGTCATCATCTCGACGTCATCTTCTCTGTTCAATAAGCTGGGCAAAGAAGACGTCGGCGGGTTGATAGCGGCAGTGCAGACGCTGTCGCCGAGCGTGTTCTTGCTGAAGGAGAATCGAGGTGGCAGCAGGCTCTTCGATATGCGCGATAGTGGCGTCGAAGAAATCCCCGCAACGCTAGGGCGCACCGTCAACTCAGTTGGCGTAGGCGACGTCTACTCCGCTGTGATGGCGGGGCTCTCGCAGCAGGGCTGGACTGAAGCTGCGTGGCGCGGCTGTCAGGTTGCGACGGCGTATTCGCAGACGACGTTCCCTGACGACCTCAAGCGCGATGTGGAGCGCGGATTCAAGCTTCCGCTGGAGGTGCTGCAAGCGCTGGGCGGCACAGTGCTGCCGTGGCACGACAGGCCTCGTTACTCTATCTACCTGGCCGGCCCAGGTTTCACCTATGTCGATAAGCCGGAACTCGACCGTGCTGCGGATAGCCTCGTGTATCACAACTTCAAGCTGCGGCGTCCCATTGAGGAGAATGGCGAGTTGGCACGGCCGGCGAGTGAGGCAGACCTGCATCGCACGTATCACATGGACTACGAGTTGCTAAAGGAATGCGATGCTGTGTTCGCAGTGCCTCTCGGTCGCGACCCTGGAACGCTCGTCGAAATCGGCATGGCAATCGCGATGGGGAAACCCGTTATCACCTTCGACCCTCGGCAAGAAAACGAGAACACGATGGTGGTCGTCGGAAGTTCGGTATACTCCGCGGACCTTGATGCGTGCCTGAACGGAACCTTCGACGCTCTTGCCAAATTGAGGGCCGAATCGCAATGAAAAAAGCTCTCCTTCTGGCCTCCGGAGGCCTGGACTCAACGACCGTTGGGTACCAACTCGTGGCAACGGGCATTGAAGTCGTACCAATCTTTTTTGACTACGGACAACATTGCGTAGAAGTCGAGTGGAGTCGCGTAAACGAAGTTTTGCCCACCGATATGCATCGGCCTGAGCGTTTCAACATATCGGATATTTTCAGAGGCTCGCAGTCGCGGCTGATTCGCGAAGCAGATCTCTGGACTGAAGAGGTCAAGGACGATGACTTGTACATCCCGTATCGAACGATGCTGTTCTTCGCTGCCGCGGCCGCGCGTGCACAGACGATCGGTATCCTGGATGTCTACACTGGTTTCATCAACAGCAACCACGCCAAAGAAATTGACTGTACCGCCACGTTTATGAACAGCCTCGACGGACTCACATCGAGCATTGGTCCCGTTCGCTTTCACTCGCCGTTCCGCAATTCGTCCAAGGCCGACGTGGCCCGGGCGGCTGCTGAGCTTGGCGTGCCTATCGGACGAACCTACTCATGCCAGGCGTCTGCACAGTTTCCGTGCGGCGCGTGTCCGAACTGCGTCGAGCGTCTGAACGCATTGAAAGAGGCGAAGCTGGTATGAGCAGGACTGGAGCCAAAGGGTCCGCCATTGAGGTGTTGCTTGCAGCGCGGCGCATCGCTGACCATGCGAAGGACGAAGGCGCGCTTCTCGAGGATAAGCACCCGCGTGCTACATGTGGGCACCTGGGAGCCGTTCTGGCGGATTCGGTGCTCCAGGCTGGCCTCAACTACACGACTGTGGTGCGTCCGCGGGTATTGGCCATCCTGCGGGCGTACCCGAACCACCACAAGATTTCGTCATTGCTCGCGGTGATTGAAGATGGCAAGACTGGGGTGTTCCTGAACTGGCGCCACCACGAGAAGGTGACCCGGTTCGAAGCGTTGGTTGTTTTCATGAAGAATTGGGGCATCGAGGACGTGAGTGATTTGCGCGCCGGTCTGGCGTCCGACGAGTTCTGCGACGCGATTCAGACCGTCAACGGGATTGGCCCGAAGACCGTGGATTACATGGCGTGTCTCGTTGGTATCGACTCCATCGCGGTCGACCGTCATGTGCGGACGTTCGCGAAAACGGTCGGTGTCGAAAACGATGACTATCATTTTCTGCGTAAGTCGTTCTGCTGCGCAGCGGATCTTCTTTCACTACCGCGACGCGAATTCGACGCCTGGCTCTGGCGTCGGGCTACGGCACCAGCTCAGGTGCAGTTGACTCTCGGAGTCTAAGCGCCGTAAGTGACGCCGCGCTTACCCAGAGCACGGCGTCGTAACTGCTTTGAGGTGACTCACAGTTCTCAGCCATCACGAAACGCGGCGAAGTAACGACAGCCATGTCGAACTATTGAGCGACCCAGTGAAGGTAGACGAAGTCACAGTAGCGCCCGGCACGATCACGCATGAGCTGATGCGCGCGCTAGCTTGACGCGTACCTAAGCCAATAGAAGCTGCGAATGCCTTCGCTCAGGGTTGACGATATCCGGACGCTGTCCCCGCAAACCACACGACAGGATTGTCGAGCGACACAGGGCGGCTAAACAGGAAGCCCTTTAATTCCTCCATCTGTCTCCCGTCGGCACCAGCGATTCGGGATGCGGCCGACGCCGTATTGTCGAGGATTGGTCGCTTCGAGCCCGCGTATGAATTGTATGAAGCCTTGCTTCGTGACGCGGATTCGGACATCGAGCAACAACGGAGAATTGGTCAGGCAATGGATGAGGAAGAGGATTAAAGTCCCGGCGATCCACAAGTTTCACGGTGTGTCTGCCGTCAAAGGCAAGCGGCGAGAGTTCTAATTCGCGCCACAATGCCTGAACAGCCGTCAGCGAAGGTCTGCGCGAAAATCGCGGAGCAATTGCGAGCGGCTTTTGAGCCCAATAAAGCTAAGCTGTGAACGCTCGACTAATACTAAGACGGTGCGATCTTGCCTTTTACCCTCCAGATGTTGTAGCGTGACAGTTCTGTTCGCAACAGCGGACGCCATGATGGAGCTCATGAATGAACAAGCAGGAACTGATTGACGCTGTGGCTACGACCACGGATGAGAGCAAAACAAGCACCGGCGAGGCAATTGACGCCATTATCGAGGCGGTTACGCACGCGCTCTCGCGCGGAGATACGGTGCAATTGATCGGATTCGGCTCGTTTTCGGTGGGCGCGCGGGCAGAACGGAGTGGGCGCAATCCTTCAACGGGAGAAACCATTACGATTCCCGCCGCCAAGACGGTCAAGTTCACCGCAGGTAAAGCATTCAAGGACGCAGTGAATGCGTCGTAGCTCGCTTCCGGGGGAGCCATCGCGGCATGCCCGATTCGAGCAACATGACAGGACCTGACCATACTTCTTCAGCGTTAACTTTATGTTGCTGGCTTTCATCGGCCTTAGTGTGCGATTTCGCTACAATGTTGTGTCTTGTCAGAAGTCCGGTGATTAGCCAAATGAGCTCGAAGCGAAGCGGCGGAGGTGCGGTAAAACATAGGCGCCCCCTCACCAAGACGATGTTGTTGCCCATGGATCAGGCTACGGTGCGAGAGCAATCGTTGACTTATCATCTGGCGCTCGCGACTTGCCGCGACGGTCACGGGAACGGATATCTGTTAAATGAACTGATGCGCGCCGTTTACGTTGCGTGGTTTCTTCAGCAGTCGGGCTACGGCAACGAACCTGTCGAGCAGTACAAGACGGCCGAGTACGCGGTCGAGGAAGCTTTAGCACGCGCTCACGAATCTAAGGAATGGATTCTCACGGAGGACGCCATTCCGGCGTTTGAGAGGCTGCTTGCGTTACATGACTCGCAGTTAGCCATCACACCACTTCACAAGGTGATTGAAGCCGAGCGGCGCCTGAGACACTTTCTTGAAGGTACAGCCTCTTCGCCTATTCCAGAAACGCATTAGGGTGGCAAATCTCTGCTCCGATCAAGAAGATGAGGAATTGCGATGGATCATCTGCATTCGAAGTGCGATATCCGCCACCAGACAGGAACTACGAAACCTGGGTCAAAGACTGCGTCTGGTTTTGCCGAGCTTCGCGCTACAACGGACGGCCGTGGTGGCCGTTCCACCCGTGCAGATGTTCCACGGTGGAATTCATATGCTGAACGCAGACAAGTACACATCCGGTCTTCAGAATGCCGAACGCGGCCGCTACTGCGTTCATCGACATCTCCGAACAGATCGCAACCCGCGCGCCGGCAGGAACGCCGAGATGGTAGAGTGTTTCCGCAATAGTCCACGTGTAGTCCAGCAATTTCCTGTAGGTTGTCGAACGTCCGTCGACTGTCAGCGCTATTTTGTATTGCAGGCGAATCGCGCCGTGCTCGAAGTATTCGTGAAACCGTTCCATCATGCTGCTAGCGCTCATACGAGGACGCTGACGCCGCCGAGGGGTTCTGGTCTTTCCGGATGTGGGGGATAAGCGAGACCAGCAGGCCAAGTCCGCCCATACACAACGACATAACCAGAATCACCGCACCCGGGCCGTGACGGGTCGAGAACACGCCCACCGCGAGTCCGGCGAGTGGTTGCGTCATGTTGTTGAGGAGAATGACGACGCCGGTGGTTTTCCCGTAGTCACGCGCCGGAATGATTTTCTGCCGCGTGCTCCGGATATATACGTTGAACATCTTGTCGAATCCGACGATCAGCAGAAAGCCAAGTACGTACCCCGCTATTCCCGGGCTGGCCGCCGCGACGACACCGCCGATGCAGATGGAGCTGAATCCCACGAGGCCAAGGATGCGCCTCGAAAAATGCAGTCTGGCTGTCATCAGCAGAATCGCAATTGTCACGCAGGCACCTGCCGTTTGCAGACCCGCGTAGTAACGTCCGCTCTGGTGGTGAAAGCCGGTGACCATCGCGGCGGACGTCGCGAGCGTCACGCCGATCACGAGGTTCTCCGCAGCTGCCAGCAGGATGACAGACTTGAGGCCGGGGAGATGGATGACGTGATCGAGCGCTGTCTTGATTGGCTTGAACCAGGTGCCGTGTGTGCCTTCCGGTACGGTAAATTCGAAGGCGCTCGCTTTCTGCCAATAGGCCAGCGCGATATCGGCGGTAAAGAACAGCACGGCTGCGGCGGCGACGACAAACTCCCAGCGCCACCAGGACAGCAGAATGGCCGCGAGCATCGGACCCAGCACCAAGCCGAGTTGGTCGGCCAGTTGCGAATACGACAGCACTTTCTCGAAGCGATGGCTGCTGAAGATCTGCGGCAGCAGCACCTCGCGTGCGACGACGCCCTGACTCGTCAGCATGCCGCACAATGCAGACAGCGCGATCAGCCATCCTAGTCCACCGACGAGATCATGTGCAGTGATGCCGACGACGCAGGCTACCGCGCGGAGAATCTGGCTGATGCGCATCAGCTTCGTCGGCGAATACCGGTCGCAAAGCGCACCCAGAACCGGGAAACACAGGTATCTCGGGAACGTCTCGAGCGAAAACGCGATGCCCGACCAGGACACACGCCCGGTCGTCTGAAAGATGACCAGCGGCACGAGAAACAGCAGAATCTGATCCGCGAGGCGGGCAAAGAAAAGCGAATAGAAGAATGCTTGATGCTGGGCGCGCACGAACGGTCACCTTTCTTTTGCGTGGAGCACGTGCTGTGTTCGCGCTCCTGTGTACATTTCTTGAAGAGCCAGAACCCAGAGGCTTTCCGGGATGATCGAATCGGGCTCTAGTAGGTGAACGTTTGGGCGGCTTCAAGATTTTGCCGCTCGTGTCCTTTGAGCGGTGGATTGAACACAACGATGAGGACGAGGTCCTGGTCGTTGCCGCCCCGCAGATTGTGCAGGTCGTGCTTGTTGGGCACGTAAATGGTCCCCGGCTGGATGAGAATGGCGTTGCCGTTCATGTCCTCGGCTTCTCGTTCACCCGCGATGCAATACCATGCCTCGAGATGATTGCGGTATTGCAGCAGCGAATCGGTGCCCGCGCGTACCACCGTGTGACACACGTCATAGTCCATTCCGTCTTTTTCCACCAGCAAGCGATGGCTCGTACTGGAGCCCCATTCGACAAGGAACCCCTCTTTCTCGACATCATCCAAGTTTCAGACAAAACACCTTGCACTCCTTTCTTTTTCGTAATAACTATCGTTTTTGCTTTCAGGGGGCGCCGCCGCCAAATAAACGGGTCAGTCCGCCAAGGAGAATGATCACTTAAGGCATGTAGTATTTCTACAATACTTGCAAGTGTCGCCACCGTCAAGCACCTTGAACGAGCGAAAATGTGGATATATTTCATGCATACGGCATCGGCTCGACAAAAAACACCTGGACGTTAGCTTGTAGTTTTTCTACATTTATCGTGCATAAATTTAGAGTTGGAGCATGCCTGTCGTGGTGCCTTGGAAGGGGTGACCGGTTGAAAGAAGATTCACTCATTCCGATGAGCCGTCCGGCACCAATCCAGGGCTGCCTCGCGTTGCAGGCGATCCGCTTTGCTGCACATCAGGGACGGCGCACGGCATCCCATTCAATCTCGTGGCTGCTCGCCAGTCGACGACCAGAGGCTTGCCGGTCGCCGTCGTAACTGTTATGCGAAGCAGCGAGTCACATCAAATGGCTTCTGCTTGTTCAGCAATCTGTTCGACGGAGTCAAATAGTACGGTCGACGCCCTGACTACAGCCGGAAGAATGGAGCGCCCCTGGGTATCTGTTTGAGGCGGATGACTTGACGGTAGAGGTCGTTGGTCGCTGCCGCGTTTTCCTATCGGGAGTCATGCGTCAGTCTTGGCTGGTGGGAGAGAAAAACGGGTACACGCTGCCGTTGAGACAGCGGGGCTACAGACGCGTCAGCCGACGGCTACCGGTAGGTCGGATCGGGCACCCCATTCAGACCATGAGCCGTCATAGATTCTGATGTCATTAAAACCGATCAGCTCCGCAGCTAGCGCGGGAATGCATGCCGTGACGCCGGAGCCGCAGCTGAAAATGAGATTGCTCTGTGGAAGAGATAACTCGGCAAAGACTCGTCGCAACTCAGCACTTGGCCGCATCATGCCATGTTCAAGCACTGCCTCGAAAGGAAGATTTAGCGCGCCGGGAATATGCCCGGACCGTAAGCCGGCGCGCGGCTCAGGCGCGGTTCCCTTGAATCGGCCAGCTGATCTGGCGTCAACGACCGTGAAATTGGAGGATCGTGTCGACTCGACCACGAATTCAGCATTGCAAAAAAAGGTTGACCGGACGAGGGCAACAAAATCTCCCGTGGGGCGACTCTCCTGCTGGAGACGTATCGTGGGCAGACCGAGCGCCTGCCAAGCTGGTAGCCCACCGTCCAGCACTGCGACCTTCTCGTGTCCCATCGCCTTGAACGCCAGTCTCAGGCGCGGGCTGGAATAGATGCCAAATTTGTCGTACACGATGATCGTATCGTTCTGGTTGACGCCGAGCTTGCGTGCGTCTTCCGAAAATCTGTCTGCGGCCGCCAGCATGTGAGGAAACGGCTGGACGTCATCGATGAACTGTTTGTTGAGATCGACGTATGTCGCGCCGGGTATCCCATTGTCACCAGAGACTGACACTGCCCCGGTGGAAACTGCCGACGGCAGCCCAGCCTCCAGCACGATAAGATCGGCACGGTCTAGATTGCTGTGTAACCAGGATGCGGAGACGAGAGGTTCCATGATGTGTTTAGCTCAAAGGAAATGCCGAACGATGATCGCCGTTGCGGTCACGTGTGCCGTTTGGGAGTTTTCGAATGCTGGGCGACCGGCATACACAACGATGTCGCGCCGATAGCAGTGACTCTCCGTATTGTCGCTTAAAAACTAACGATTTCAGAAGTCAACAGATTCAAAGACCAACAGGAGCGACCGGGTTCGCTTTCCTTTTCTCCGCCGCCTTTTTCGATTGACGCGTCAGTTCCAGCGGAGCTTCCGCAAGAACTTCCTTGGCGAAGCAGTCATTTTTGTACATTCCGCTCGTACGCTTCTCGGCGAAAAGGGAGATAGCCTCTACGTCAAACTTTATCTGGTAGGTCGACTCGCCAGCCTCCGAGCCAGAGAACCTGAAAATTGAGCCGAGGTACGGGGAAAATGTGTTCGCGTAACCGACAACGTCAGCAACTTTCAACACCTGTACACTAGGCTCGGTGTCGACCATGAAACGTTCGCATGGAACGATGGTAAAAGGTGTCTACCAGCGCGACACCGTCCCAGACTACTCGGAAAGCCCTTGATCTTCGCGCGATAGGTACCGAAGTCTTCGCTTACAGCGAGCTAAGATCTAGTTTTCCTTCTCATGTATCCAGCGGATGTCCTTGTAGAATTGTTCGATTTTCCGAGCAGAAGACTAAACGCAGCACCGCTGCACTCGATCGCATCAACGAAGAGTGCCCTTTCGTTGTCAGGTCCCCGAAATAGCGAGTCAGCTATCTTGTACAGTAGACTCGGGTGTGCTCGTGGACGCAGCTCCATACACCAATCCCGCTGTTAGCAAGGTTGCAGTGCCGATCGTCGCGAACATAATGTCCGTAGTGCCTGACCACTGCTGCAGCAGGCCGGCCACAGACGGTCCCAGCATTGCGCCAACGCGTGCCAGTCCGAGGAAGATGCCAACGCCTGTGCTTCGAACTTCCGTGGGATAAGTGGACGCGACCAGATTGTTGAGTACTATCTGGGATCCCACCACGAATGCACCTGCCGCAGCAACGGCCGCTAGGGTTGTCGCATGATCGTGTGAGCGCGCGAGAATGGCGATTGCGACGGTACCGAACACATAGCTCAACGCAACGACACGTCGGCGATCGCCCAAACGATCGGCAATGTAACCTGCCAGCAGCCCGCCAGCGACAGCCATACCGGCGAGCAGGGAGCCGTAAGCGAAACTTGAAGACAGGTTCTCACCACGCTTGAGCATGATGGTAGGCAACCAGCCAGACAGGCCATAGGCCGCGAACAGGCTCAGTGCACCGGCGCACCAGTAACTGACTGAAGGGGCGAAGTAACCGCGAGAGAGCAGAATACTCCCCGATCCCCGATGCGCGTCGTTTAGCGTCGAGATGAGCTTCACCGATTCGTATTGCGCCGCACGGTCGGGACGGATCTTGACGAGTAGCGTCTTCACCTCGGACCAGCGTGAGCGACCCGCGAGGAAAAGCGGCGATTCGGGCAGAAGCCAATGAATGAGAAGCGCGAACGGGAGCATTGCGCTGCCAACGTAATAGAGGCTTTGCCAGCCATGGGTAGGCGTAAGCCACCCTGCGACCAGCCCGGCCGATGAAGCACCCGCGAGCCACCCGAGCGAAAAGAACCATGCTGTGAATACGTTCGATGCACGAGACGGCGCGATTTCGTTGATATATGTGACCGCAATCGGCATGAGCAGACCGAGCGCGAGACCCATCAACACGCGTAAAGCAACGTAGGAAGCGAGATCCTGCGCCAGGACGGCGATAGCGAGGCTCATGATGCCCGATGCCCAGCATCCAAACAGCAAAACCTTCCGGCGGCCGAGCCGATCGCCAAAAAATCCGGAGATGGTCGAGCCTGCCGCAAAACCTGCCAGGCCACTAGATAGCAGCACGCCAATGCCGCTCGGCGAGAGTCCCCACGGACCCGCAACGGAATGAACGATATAGGCCGAGTTGTACAGGTCGTAGCCGTCAGACAACAGTATTAAAGAAATCAGCAAGCCTATCCGCAGGTGAAAGATGCCGAGGGGCGCGTTTTCCAGCTCTTTCCGTACATCAAGCGGGGAAGAAGCATCGGCGGTGACCGCCGGAGTGACCGATTGATAGCTGGCGTCAGATGATACGGCGATAGCTATCGCGGCAGCGGCTTTACTCTTCACTATTTGTCTCCTATATCTCGCATCTTTATTCTTTCGCTATCCGACCTCTATGCGACGTCAGATATGACGCGTGCAGCGGCATTATCCAAACCTCCCAGTAGTACCGAAAGGGACCTGGAAAGCTGGAAACCTTCACACCAGCCGCGGAGCTTCGCGTTGTGGAAGTGGCAGCGGTGTACCGAGCCCTGCGCTTGTTGCCCGCTCGAGAATCTCGATACCGAGGGCCAGGTCGGATACCCCCATTCCCATTGCCTTGAAGATGGTTATGTCGTCGTCGTCGGTGCGTCCAACGGATTCAGCGATCACCTCGCATAACGGAGTCACCTCCCTCCATCGCTGTGAATCGCCATAAGCATGAATGAGTTCGGTGGAAAGGCGTTGCACAGCAGGCAGATCGTCGACCACTGCGCGCGTGCAGCGGGCAAATACATCGTTTGCCAATTCAATCCGCTCTTCTGTAATGGCTCCGACCGCATTGATATGCGTACCGCGTGCTATCGCAGAGGTCGAGAGGAATGGCTGCCTGGCGCGCGTGACAGTCGTGATGATAGGGGCATCGGCGACGGCCTTTTCCACCGAGTCGGCTTCGACAATTTCGAAGCCGAACTGCTCACTTGCGCGTGCAACAAAGGCCGCGCGCTTCTCTGGTGTGGGACTGAAAACCCGAACGAGGCGTAGCGGCCGCACTGCCGCGACCGCGGCCAGCTGCGCCAAGGCCTGTTTTCCGGTACCGATAAGGGCGAGCACGTCGGCGTCGCGATGTGCGAGCCAGCGCGTTGCAACGCCCGATATTCCGCCAGTACGCATTTGCCCGAGCGCGAACGCTTCGATGATGGCTTTTAGCTGGCCTGTCTCAGCATCGAACAGCATCAGGAGCGGGCACGTTCCGCCGAGCGTGTGTGCCCAGGTCTTCGTCCCGACGATGCCGGCTTTCGGGTAGGTGGCTCCGATCGCATGCAAATTATTCTCGCCCCAGGCGACATGCGTCTTCACCATGTTGCGTGCGTCGCCGCTCGCCTGCTGTGCCAAGCCACGCTCAAGCGCGCCGATGGCGTCGGGCAAGTTCATCAGCCTGACGACGGTCTGCTCGGAAATCCAGATCGGTGAGTTCATCTCGCTTTCATCCTTCAAAGATCGATGGCACCGGAGGCGCCAACTGCAGCGTGTTGACCACAAGGGCGTGTGTCATGTAGCGCCCGATCAACATTACGAAAGCCATCGCTTCGGACGGCGGGACAAGCTGTGCGAGTGCCTTGAACTCCTGCTGGACGTCGAGTCCGCGCGTGCGCAATGCTGCCAATGCGTACGTTTGCGCGGTCTTCTCGACCTCCGTTAATGCATCGGCTGCTGCCGGATCGAGCTGATTGATCTGCTCGATCCACTCTCGGGGAAAGCCGAGTTTGATGCTCAGGCGTTCATGTTGATGGCGTTCGTACTGGTTCTCCATGTAGCTGGCGACGGTGAGGGCGCCGAGTTCAGTCAAGCGGTCAGGCAAGGCATCTTTCAACGCGTCGGTGAAATGCATGAAATGCAGGATTACGTCGGGTGCATTGCCTGCGCATTTGAAGAGTTCGCCCAGGTACCCGAGACGCTTCACGCGGGGCTCAAGATACTCGGCGAGATCCGGGCGCAGGGCGTCCATCTCGAGCCGAGGAATATGTGTACTCATGCCTGTCTCCATTTTGGCTTCAGGATCAGAATGCGCCGGCGAGCACACCGGCTTTGATCTCAAGGTAATCGTTGATACCGTATTTCGATCCTTCCCGTCCGATACCCGACGCCTTGATACCACCGAAAGGCACGACTTCTGACGAGATTGCACCGGTGTTGATGCCGACCATGCCCGTTTCGAGTGCCTCAAATACGCGTACAACACGGTCCATCCGTGACGCGAAAAAGTAACCTGCGAGTCCGTACTCCGTATCGTTTGCCAGTGCGATACCCTCTTCCTCGGTGTCGAAGCGAACGATCGGGGCTATCGGGCCAAACGCTTCTTCACGGAACAGTCGCATTTCGGGCGCGACGTCGCGCACCACCGTGGGCATGAAGAAATTGCCACCAAGCGAATGGGACTTGCCGCCAACCGTAACGGTGGCGCCAAGAGCTTCTGCATCGGCGACCAGTTCATTCAGATGAGCGACGGCAGCTGCATCGATTAGCGGACCCTGGTCGATTCCATCGGCGATGCCAGGTCCAACACGCAGTTTGGAGACTGCGTGCTCGAATTGGTGGCAAAACGCGTCGTAGACGCTGGCCTGTACGAGGATGCGATTGGTACACACACATGTTTGCCCGGAGTTGCGAAACTTCGAGAACATCGCGCCGGCCACCGCGTCTGGTATGTTGGCGTCGTCGAAAACGATGAACGGGGCGTTGCCCCCTAGCTCCATCGACACCTTCTTGATCGTGGTCGCGGACTTGGCCATCAACTCGCGTCCGACTTCGGTCGACCCGGTGAAAGTCAGCTTGCGAACCAGCGGATTCTGGCAAAGTTCATCGCCAATCTGGCGTGCGCTGCCCGTCACGATGTTGAATACGCCCGGCGGAATACCTGCGTCCTCTCCCAGTACGGCAAGCGCGAGCGCGGTGAATGGCGTCGCACTGGCTGGCTTCAGGACGACTGTGCAGCCTGCGGCTAGGGCCGGGGCAACCTTGCGTGTCACCATGGCCGCAGGGAAATTCCACGGCGTGACAGCCGCGCATACGCCGACCGGTTGCTTCAATACGAGGATACGGTTGCCGTCTGCTGCCGCCGGAAGAATGTCACCGTTAATGCGTTTCGCTTCTTCAGCGAACCATTCAATGAACGATGCCGCATACTGGATTTCGCCGCGCGCCTCGGACAAGGTCTTGCCCTGTTCGGTCGTCAGAATCAACGCAAGGTCGTCAATGTGTGCAATGACCTTGTCGTGCCACGCTCGAAGTACACGGGCGCGTTGTTTTGCAGGTACTCGCCGCCATTCCTGGAAAGCATGTGCAGCATGTGAGACCGCAGTGCGCACAGTTTCGGCGTCAAGTGCCGGCACGCTTCCGATAGCGTCGCCTGTGGCCGGATTGCGCACGATGATTGAAGGACCTTCGCCAACGTCGAGCCACGTTCCGCCGACATAAGCTGACTGACGCAGGAGTTCGGGACGCGAGAGTGCAGGCACGATAGTTTCGTCTGTAGTGGTGTTCATTTGAACGCGCGTCCCTCAAATAAGTCCTGCGCGTTCGAGTACACCGTCGAGACGCTTTTCGAGATCGCGCGTGGCAGGCATCATCGGCAAGCGGTGCTCATTGTTTGGCAACAGACCCATGCGCTTCATCATGTACTTAATCGGGATCGGATTTGTGTCGAAAAACACCGCGAGATTTAGATCGAAGAGATCAAAGTGCAAGGCTCTCCCCGCCTCGAGATCGCCCCGCGCCACTGCTTCGTAGAGTGCTGATACCTTACGTGGAGCGAGATTGCCGACCGCATTCATGAGGCCGCATGCTCCGACTGTCAGCATGGGGAAGCTCAACTCCTCGAGGCCTACGAATACGCGCCATTCAGGGCCGAATGCGGCGAGCATGTGCGTGACGAAGCCCATGTCGTTCACAGCGTGCTTCATGCCGACAAGATTAGGTACGCGCTCCTTGATTGCCTTGACCGTATCAAGGTCGACATTGACCGCCGCGCGCCCCGGGATGTGGTAAATCATGAGCGGCCGCTCGGTTCGACGTCCCACCTCGGCGTAATACTCGATTAGCCCGCGTTGCGGCGGCTTGATGTAGTAGGGCGTTACGACGAGCAACCCGTTGACGCCGGCCTTGTCTGCATGCGTAGTCAGCTCTAGCGTTTCAGCGAGCGACTGCGAACCTGTCGCGGCGATCACCGGCACGCGTCCTGCAGCCGCTTCTATCGCAACGTCGACGAGTCGGTTGCGCTCGCTCACTGTCAACGAACTCGGTTCGGCTGTGGTGCCGTTGACGAGCACACCGTGCCCTCCGTTGACGATTTGCCAGTCGACAAGCTTGGCATAGGTATCGTAGTCGACGGCATCGCCCTTGAACGGTGTAATGATGGGCGTAATTGAGCCCTTCAGAGAAGAAAGTTCATGCATGAGTCGAATCCTTAAGCCGGCGTCTTTTGACGATTGGTCTGGAAACCGGTCTGCGTGCCGAGCAGCGCCGGTGCTTCTTTCATGCTCTCCTGCCAAAGCAACGATTCCATCTGGATATTGAGCGGCTGATCTTGAATCGTCAGTTCGTACACGGGTTCGTCGTAGGATGCATGGTTATGCACCGCCCACCCCGGCGCCGAGAGCATAAGATCTCCCGCTTTCCATTCATAGCGATTGCCGGCGACCATGCTGTATCCCGAACCAGAGAAGTAGTAGTTGATTGCGGCTGACACATGACGGTGCGGACGATCGACGATTTTCGGCGGACGGATGGTCATCGTCGCGAAGAAGTTCGGTGTGATGCCGTTCGTACGACCTGTGGTCGGGTTGTAGAGCATGTAAAGGCGACGTCCGATGTAGTCACTGCCGAGCGCAGCGAGCTTGTCGAGTTCCGCTTTCACGTTTTGCCAGGGGAAATGAAGGGGCTTCGATTCGACGACGGTCGGATTGATCAGCGTCTCGTATGGCATCAGCAGGCCGCCGTCGGTACCAATCGGAAATGTGCCAAACGGATTCTTTCTCTTCGGATCGTCCCCTGCATGCATGACCGCGGCGCCGCTTTCATCGTTCAGCGATACGTCAAAGTCGGGCACGTAGATCTCTAATTGCTGCAAAAGCGAAATGTTCGAGTAGACGAGTCGGACCTGGATCTCATCTGTGTCATTGATATGCTGGTACGGCACGTAAGACGGATGGTTCCAGACGTCGTACTGACTGAAAGCAATGGAACGTCCTGCGACGATTGTGCGACCAGCCCCGCGAATGCAAAAATTGACCTCAGTCGCGTTGTGGCGCATAGGTCGCGTTGATTCCCCGGGCAACAACACCTGCAACATCACTTGGATACCCGGCGCAAGGCCAGGTGCGTGTTCGCGCGCGGCCGGATGTACGATCAACGACTGCCGTCGGCCATCAACCGGAGCCGGGAGGTCTGCAAGGCGTGCAACTTCCGCCTCGATCTCTTCACCGGTAATGACAACGGGGTCCCAATAATGATTGTCGCGGGGGTGTTTCGCGGTTTGATCGACGAACAGTGCTTGCCGTCGCTCGAATTCGCGCTTCAAATCGTGCATGGTTATCTCCGAACTTATGGATGTGCTTGGTGTTCAAGCGTCTTGCGCCGCCTCTACGGCTGGTGGAAAGACGATAGACTTCATCCAATCAATTATCAAGATTGATAATTTAAATCAACTAAACTGCCCACTGAGGCTGAAAGTGTCCTTCGAAAGGGGCTTCTAGCAGACCTGTACAATCGATCCGACCAAAATTCCCGGCTGGATATCTACTCGATGCGCAAAGATCTGTTGACTCGTAATGAAGTGCTCGAACTCCTCAGCATCAAGCAGAGCACGCTGTATGCATATGTGAGTCGTGGCATGATCAAGACGGCGCCGCACCCCGACGGACGCAAGAGCCTTTACTACAGAACGGATGTCGAAAGGGTTCGGAGCCGAAAGCGGGGGAGGCCGTCGCAGGCGGCCGCTGCAGAGTCGACGATGCATTGGGGAGCGCCCGTCGTCGCGTCGGCGATAACTCAGGTCACAGCGTCTGGGCCACTCTATCGAGGTCGGTCAGCGGTTGATGCAGCACGTGCAGGTGTGTCATTCGAATCTGTCGCACAGTTGCTAATAACGGGGGTGTGGCAGGACAACTTTGCTCCGTGGCCTGCGATCGAAACTCCCGAGGATGTCAGGCGCCTTTTGCACTGCTACCAGGATTTGCAAGTGGCAGGCGACATCGGCGATCTGCTGGGAATGGTTACGTTCGCTTTGGGCATGCAAGGGCGGGGAATGGGGGAGATTGCAGACGGCGCCTCGGTTCCAGCTGCTCGACTCTTAATGCAAACCATGGCCGGATGCCTCGGTCTTTTGCAATCGACGCGCCGCTTTGCCGTGCGTCGTCCCTATGAGTCGCTTGCGGCTTTCATCTTGCGTATCAATGGGATCGAGGTCACACCAGAATCGATGCGAGCGCTTAATGGAGCAATGATCGTGCTGGCTGATAACGAACTTGCGCCGGCGACTTTTGCTGCTCGTATTGCTGCATCGACGAATGCGGACCTCTTCAATTGCGTGGCGGCCGCGATTGGTTCGCACGTTGGCTTTTCGACTGGTACGGCCACGAAAAAAGTAGAGTCTGCTCTGTTGCAAACAACGTCGACAAAGGACCTTGCCGAACGCAAAGATCTTGTCAAGGAGTATGGTGCCAGTCTTTTTGGGTTCAATCACCCGATGTATCCGGGAGGTGACCCGCGGGCTGATGTTATCCTGGATGTGATCCGAACGTTGCCTAAATTGAATGCCGGTACGCGCAATACACTTGCGTTTCTTGACGATATTCGCTCGCAACAGCAGGCCTATCCGGGAGTCGCAGTCGCACTTGTCGCGCTTGCGCGCGCGCTTGGTATGCCAGACGGTTCGGCGACTGCCATATGGATCCTGAGCCGCACGAGTGGTTGGGTCGCCCATGTTCTTGAGCAAAGGACAATGGGATTCCTGCTTCGTCCTCGGGCGAAATTTGTGGGTAGTCACGGGGTTTGATAAATTGATGACCGGGTCAAAGCTAGGGGGGACTGTACCGGTCCTGTGCCACTGTGAGCGGTCGGTGTGCTGGTCAGCGCGGTATTTCTGCCGCCGGAATGATTAGCAAGGCGATATTCACTTATGCCTGAAGCAATGAAATGGCTCTTTGTCGCTGTGAGCGAAATGGGCGCGATCCACACTCAGATTGCAAATCTGTACCGCGATGTCATTCGATAAGGCGATGGGGTGTGTCGCTTTACCACGGGTGAGGATGACGTGCGGCGCGTTCACCTGCACGTTGTTGATGAACCAGGTGCCAAACCTTTACCATCGGGCCCGGCGGAGTTGTTCGCACTGTAATACTTGGTGTAGTTGTAGAGCCACGGGGCCCCCCGCTCCGACCAATCACCATGCGGTAACGTGCTTACGCCACGCGGCGTAGGCAGGCCGCATTTTCTCTCGTTTTCGCGTTTAGATTTTTCATCGCCTGCTCTCGCGGGTCGGAATAGATGCTTTCCGCTGATGGGATCGTGTCGTAATCCAATGCCACAAGTCCTGTATTTCGTTCCCGCTTAAGAAATACATTGATAATTTAGAGCTGGGTGCATGCGACTCCACGCCGTCTTACCCGGATAGCCGCGTTCGCGGGGCAGTACTACCGCGGTCAGCACCACAGCCAATCGGCCGCCGCGGCAGTTGATAGGTCATCCAGTCGCAATGGTCGGCGCTAAACGGAGTCGACGATTCCAGCCTTCCTTCGCGAGCAAGGCGGTCGTTCCGAATATGCAACGATTCGTTCACTGTCTAGGTCTGTCGATGACAAAAATGTAACGCTATAGTCAGCCGTACAGATAACTCTAACTTAGAGACGAACGAAGCATGAACCCATCCTCCCTTCCGCACCAGACTGACTACAGCGACCTGATTGCGGCTCTCGAACGAGTCAACGCGCAACCTTTGTGGGATCGCTTCAAGACGTTGGTAACGCCCGAACCAAAGGCTCCCGACGCACCACATATTTGGAGCTGGAGGTCAATGCTCCCGCTGATTGAGCGTGCAGCGAGAGAAGTACACATGAATGACGCGGAGAGGCGGGTGCTTTTGCTTGCCAATCCCGCGTTTGGCGGCAAGGTCAAGACCACGACGAATTTGAACGCGGCTTTGCAGATACTCGAGCCTGGCGAACACGCGCACGAGCATAGGCACCGGCTTTCCGCGATACGCTTGGTGCTGGAAGGCAATACAGCGAGTACGATCGTGGACGGAAAGCATTGCGCGATGAAGCGCGGCGATCTGATCTTGACGCCGTCGTTGACGTGGCATGGTCATGTCAACGACGGTGACGAGCGTATGGTCTGGCTCGATGGCCTGGATTTACCTTTGGCGCTGCATGACCTGGGTATCGTCTCGTTTCAGCCTGGTCCGGCGGGTCCCGTTGCCGATCCGATGCCGAGCGACAATGTCTTTACTCAAGGCGGTATTCTTCCTCAAGGGGAGACGAGCGCCAGACATTACTCGCCGCTGCTACGCTACAGCTGGGAATCGACGCTTCAGACGTTCGAATCCACCACTGCGGCTGCAGATGGCTCCAAGCTGTTGCGCTACACGAATCCGCTTACCGGCGGCGCGGTGATGCCTACAATCGATTGCTACGCACTTGAGCTTCAGGCCAATAGCGAGACCGTCGCTCGCCGGACCACACACAATACGATCGTTGCCGTGCTGGAGGGCGAGGGCCAGACACAAATTGGGTCTGAACTGATTCGCTGGCAGCGCAACGACATCTTCACTATTCCGCACTGGAATTGGGCTTCGCATCAAGCGAAGGGAACTGGCGCACGCCTCTTCATGATGACAGATCGCGAAGTGCTAGCTCGGCTCGGCTATCTCGTTGAAGAAGTGCAAGACAGGCAGGTCTGACTCATATCTGGCTAGTCTGCACTGCAATTTCCGGCGTGCCGCTCGAAGGTGATTACATTCCAATCGACTTCCCAGAGAGCCTTATGGTGGCTGCAGGGGCTCGGGCGGATATGCGCGCCCGTTCGTCGGGCGTAGCTTCAAGAAATGCCCGTGCCACAGGCGACCAAGGGCAACGGTTCGCGTTAGCGCAGAGCATATTCCACTACATATTCTCCGATGGCGCAATTGCTCCATCGCGAAAGAGAGGAGATTTCATTCATGACCAAAGCGGTCAACAAGAAGGACGGCGTCCAGGATTCGGACGTGATCATCATTGGTGCCGGCATCGGCGGGCTGAGTTTTGCGCTCGCTCTGCACAAAGAAGGCGTGCGGTGTCGTATCGTTGAAGCAGCTCCAGAGATAAGGCCGCTCGGGGTGGGGTTGAATTTGCTGCCACACGCGATGAGCGCGCTGAATCAACTCGGTGTGGCTGAAGAGCTTGAAAAGAAAGGTGTGGCGACGCAAGAGGTTTGCTTCTATACCCACAATGGTCAACTGGTCAACAGTGAGCCACGAGGCCGGTTCGCAGGGTATGAACTGCCGCAATTGTCCATTCACCGTGCTGACCTGCACGAAGTACTTCTCGGCGCAGTGCGCGAGCGTCTTGGTCCGGACGCTGTAGAGCTTGGACATCGATGCACACGCGTGGAGGACAAAGGGGATGTTGTCGAAATACATCTCGAGGATGCAGACAGGAAGCCGCTTGCGTCACTGAGGGGCAGCATCGCCGTTGCTTGCGATGGGGTGCGTTCCGTGGTCCGGACTCACATGCATCCCGCCGAAGCCGTGCCACGTTACGAGGGGACCATGCAGTATCGCGGCACGACACGCTGGAAGCCATTTCTCACTGGAGGCAGCATGGTGTACCTCGGTACCCATGAAACCGGCAAACTGGTGATATACCCCATTCGCAACGATATCGATGACGAGGGCCACCAGCTGATTAATTGGGTCGTGGAGATTTCGCGACCCAGCGAAATGCTGCTGCGCGATTGGAACCGTCCGAGTTCGGTCGAAGAGTTTATTGATAACTTTAAGGATTGCGCCTTTGACTGGCTAGATGTTCCTGCCATCATGCGCTCCGCGGATTCCATCTTTGAATATCCAATGGTGGACCAGGATCCATTGCCGTTCTGGTCTCAAGGCAGGGTAACGTTGCTGGGCGATGCCGCACATCCGATGATGCCCCGTGGCTCGAACGGTTCGGCACACGCAATCATTGACGCGATTACGCTCGCCGGCCTGCTGGCTGACCATTCCGACCCGGTCGCAGCGCTAAAGGAGTACGAGGAGAAACGACTCGAGGTGACGGGTAAGGTCGTCCTGGCGAACCGGCAGATATCTCCAGATGCGATCCTCAGGGTAGTAGAGGAACGAACGGGCGGAAAGCCTTTTAATACGATCGAGGACGTGTTGTCCAAGGAGGAGTTTGAGCAGTGGCAAGCGCGTTATCGAAAGGTTGCGGGTTTCGCCAAGGAAGATCTCCGGCGGTAGGGCATGCATCGAGCCAACGCCCGCCAGACCGTAAGCTGAAGTTACGCCGACGGATGGTTGGGCGAACTGTGTTTCAACAGGGGGAGATTTCCCAATGAAGATTTGTTGGTTTAACGAGAACAGGCTGGGAGTTGTGGCGGGCGATCAAGTATGCGACGTGACTACAGCACTGAATATACTGCCGGCGGTTCGCTATCCCGCACCATTTGGCGATATGCTCGTGGCCCATCTGGATGCGATTCGGTTGGAGATCGAGCGCTTGCAGGAATTCGCGGTTCGATATCCGATCGAAGATGTGAGTTTTCTAAGCCCGGTCGCAAATCCATCAAAGATCATCGGCGTGCCGGTCAATTACCCGAGCCACGTGCAAGAGGCGAAAGATAATCTGGACGTTTTCAAGCATTACGAGGGCGGTGTCGAAGATCAGGGCCTTTTCTTGAAGGCGAATAGTTCGTTGGTAGGCAGCGGACAAGGCGTAAGACTGCGCTTCCCGGAGCGCCAGACGCATCACGAGATAGAGTTGGGCGTCGTCATCGGCAAGTCGGCTAACTGCGTCTCGGAGGCGGATGCGCTCTTATACATAGCAGGGTATGCAATCGCGTTGGATATGACTGTGCGAGGTAAGGAGGACCGCTCCCTTCGAAAATCCGTGGATTCCTATTCTGTGCTCGGGCCGTGGTTGACTACTGCCGATGAGATCGCTAGTCCGCAAACGTTGGATCTGTGTTTAAGCGTTAACGGTACGCTGCGACAGCAATCCAATACTCGCAACATGCTCATGGGCATCGCCCGCCAGATTGCATGGGCATCGACTTTCTATACGCTTCTTCCTGGTGACATCATCATGACAGGAACCTGTGAGGGAGTCGGACGCGTGCTGGAAGGTGATGTGATGGATGCTTCCATTGACGGTTTGGGGAGTATGAGCGTCAAAGTGCTTATGTCCTGAGTGCACTCGCCAGATCGACGGGGTTGGGTGCGCGACTAACACAAAGTCTATGTGCTCCCTGCACCGTCGTTTCACTAGCGTCATTGGACCGATAGATTGCGGCATGATTACCTCGGATTCCCTCTCACCGTAAGCGTTGCACGGGGAGTGTGTTGACGGATGATCTTAATCGGCCGTCCGATTGACCAGTGACGTCAACAGAACCGTTCGAGGGGGCGCCGCCTGACACGTCGGTGTGTGCCTCCGGGCATCAGGCAGAGTTTGTGTCGGTCCACGGTTTGCCGAGTTACCGGCGCTCTGCCGGAATCGGTGTTTCCGGGAGTAATTCACCAGCCAGCCTCGATGGCATTTCTTCTTCCAGAAACGCGAGAAATACTCGGGACTTCAAGGATAGGCTGCGGCGATTCGGGTACAGCGCGTAAATGCCATTGGTTCTTGTCGACTGCCACTGGGGCAGGATCACCTGCAGTTGCCCATTCTCGATCTCTTCTCTGACCAAAAACAAAGGCAACAGCGCGACACCCAACCCGGCCACTGCTGCGTCTCGACGGACAATTGGGTCGTTTACATCAAAACTTGGTACAACCTCAGCCTCCACTTTCTCCCCGCTACGACTAAATATCCAGTTATGCCGCTCGGCTCCGCCGAAGAAATCGATAATCGCGTGCCGAGCCAGATCATGAGGATGCTTCGGTTTCGTTTTTGCTTTCAGATAAGCCGGGCTCGCGCATGGCGCGAACTCCACCACCCCCAGCTTCTTTGCGATGAGTGATGTATCTGCGAGCGGTCCCAACCGTATTACAACATCGAAATTCTCTTCAACGGGATCGACTCTTCGATTGGTCAATTCCAGCTCAATGTGTAATTCTGGGTATCGAGCAAGAAACTTTGGCAGTGCTGGTGACAGCAAGGACCGTCCAAAAGTGAGCGGTGACGCCAGCCGAAGCTTGCCGCGGGTCACGCCTTGAATTGACCCGACCGCAGCTTTTGCTTCCTCAATCTCTTCCGCGATGCGCTGACAGTAGCTATAGATTGTTTCACCAGACTCAGTTAGCCGCATCTGGCGCGATGTTCGCTCGAGTAGTCTGGTTCCGAGCGATGCTTCGAGCCTTGAGATCGCGCGACTGATCGTTGCCTTCGGCACCGATAGCGTCCGAGCGGCGTTGCTGATGCCGCTACACTCAACAACCTTTGCAAAAAGCAATAGTGCCTTGGGGTCCATGGAATCCATTGATCGTTCCATTTATGTAACGAAGCGTTGCCATTGTACTATCGCGCTGCCGCAGCGGTACGATCATCTCTTAGAGCGAGGGGAGATAGAAGGAGCGCGCAGGCTCGTTACCTTGATAGTCTGGCTTTGGTCACCGCATCTTGCTAAGCCTCCCACTTACGACTTTTCACTTACTAAATATCATCGGCTTATACCGATGCTAGGAGACGACATGGCCGACACGGAAACCTTCACATTTATCGACCTGGACGCGCACAGCGGCCATTTGTTCAACAACGGGTCTTGGCGCGCAGCGCGTGGTGGCGTGCGCACAGTGTCGGAACCAGCCACTGGAGCAGTACTGCGCGAGGCCGCGATCGCCAATACCGTAGACATGGGTGAGGCAATCGCCGGCGCACATGCAGCGCAACCGGGCTGGGCAGCATTAAGTCCGCGCGACCGTTCGTCAGTTTTACTTCGCGCAGTCCAGTGGCTGCAGCGGCACGGGGAAGAGCTCGCGCTAGCGATCGCACGTGAGACTGGGGGCATCGTGGCCAAGGGCCAGCGTGAAGTAAAGGAGGCAATGGCGCTCTGCCAGGTCGCAGCGGGATTGCCGATGCAAGCTCAAGGCTCGGTACTACCCAGCACGCCGGGCCGCTTGTCCTTGGCACGGCGAATGCCTCGTGGCGTGGTGGGCGTGATCACACCATTCAATTTTCCCCTGATTCTCGGCATTCGTTCGGTTGCGCCTGCGCTGGCATTGGGTAATGCGGTCGTACTCAAGCCGGATCCACGCACACCATTTTCAGGCGGGATCATCATGGCAGAAGCGTTCCGGCACGCCGGGCTGCCCGAGGGCGTCTTGCAAATGTTGCCAGGGGACGCCGAGGCCGGCGAGGTACTGGTGTCCGATCCGCGCGTAGCAATGATCGCGTTCACTGGGTCGCCGGGCGTGGGTCGGCGCATTGGCGAGCTTGCCGGCCGTCATCTGAAGAAGGTTTCGCTTGAGCTCGGCGGCGCCAACAATCTAATCATTCTCGACGACGCCGACGTCGATGCAGCGGCCAGCGCGGCGGCTTTCGGTGCGTGGTTTCATCAAGGCCAGATCTGCATGGCGAGCAACCGCATTATCGTGCATGAATCGTTGGCGGAAGCGCTGAAACGGCGCCTCGTGGCGAAGGCACTGGCGCTGCCGGTGGGCGACGGCGCTAGTGGCAAGGTGGCGCTCGGACCGATGATTGACAAGAGACAACTCGAACGCTTTGACACACTGGTCAAGGACACCGTTCGCGCTGGCGCCAACCTCGAAGCGGGCGGCACCTATAACGGGCTTTGCTACAAGCCGACAGTGCTGTCTGGTGTAAAGCCCGGAATGCGCAGCTTTGATGAAGAGCCGTTCGGACCGTTGGTTAATCTGATTACGTTCCGCACCGACGAAGAAGCGGTCGAGCTCGCAAACAGCAGCCAGGGAGGGCTCGCTTCCGCTGTGATTGGCCGTGACGTGGCGCGAGCAATGGCTATCGGAGAACGGCTGAACGCCGGAATGGTACATATCAATGATCAGACTGTGAATAACGACTGCACCAATCCTTTTGGAGGGACTGGGTTGGGTGGCAACGGCAGTGCAATGGGCGGACCGGCGGATATCGAGGAGTACACGCGCTGGCAATGGATGACCGTAAAGTCGGCGCCTCCGTCCTTCCCTTTCTGACTCGCATCCGTGCGGCTAAGGCAAACGTCTGGCCGCTCCGGCAGCCATAGCTGTGCCAGTCTTGCAATGCTCAAACAAACGTAAATGGAGACTCAAAACATGGACTTTCACGGCAAGACCATCGTTGTTACTGGCGTCAGTTCCGGCATCGGCGCCGACACTGCCAAACTGCTGCGTCTGCAGGGAGCGCGGGTGATTGGCGTCGACCGCAACGATCCAACGCTCACTGTCGATGGATTCGTGAAGGCTGACCTTTCGCAGTCGGGTGCCATCGATGACGCTCTGGACCAGTTGCCCGAGCGCGTCGACGCACTCGCAAATATCGCCGGCGTGCCGGGGACCGCGCCGACGGACACTGTGGCACGTGTCAACTACCTGGGACTGAGACACCTTACGCTCAAGCTCGTTGAGCGAATGCCGGAGGGTGGCAGCGTCGTCAACATTTCCTCCATGCTCGGCAGGCTGTGGCCTGAACGACTGGCGCAACACAGGGCGCTAGCTGAGACTCCCACCTTCGAGGCTGGTCGCGCTTGGCTGGAAGCAAATCCGGTGCTGCAGGAGACGTGCTACCAGTATTTCAAGGAAGCACTAATCGTCTGGACGCTTACGCAATCACAAAAGATCTTTCTCGCCCGCGGAGTGCGCATGAATTGCGTCGCGCCCGGGCCGGTGTTCACGCCTATCCTCAATGACTTCGTGCAGATGGTCGGCCCGGAGCATATGCAAAATGCAAAGTCACGCATGAAGAGACCGGCATTTAGCGACGAAATCGCATCGGTTGTGGCATTTCTCTGCAGTGACGCAGCACGCTGGGTGAGCGGCGTTAACGTGCCGGTCGACGGTGGTCTGGCGTCGACTTACGTCTGATTGTCGTGCCCCTCCGCGCCTCGCGCTGCTCCTTTCAGACTGGCAAGGGACGGACGCGAGGAGCAGCGCGGAGCACGCTAGCAACGACAAACGGTTCGTTGTTCAGATCAGCGTGCGATTTTCTGTATGAGCCTGAAAGCGCACAATTCAGAGACATCGTTTAACTTTCTCGAAGGCCGTTTTCCGAGAAAAAGACTCGGCAAGAATGTTGTCAACTCGCCACTTGCGGTGTCTGCTTCGCTCGTCCAGTTATTCGGTTTCTTTGCATGTGGTTGTACCTCCTCCTAGACGTGTGATTTTTGCGCAGCTTTTAATGCTATCGACGGGTGTTTCGCTTCCAGGTGAACTGTGTCGGCAACGCGAGCTGAAGTAAAACTGCCATTCCGCAATTCACCCATCTAGCAAGTTCATCGGCGTTTGCTGAGACCGGAATTCGTTTCAGTCGGTGAGTTGCGAGCGATCGATCTCGACATTGAAGTGGGACGAACGTTACGGGATCGGTCGGGTTCTAATGCACTCTTCAATGCATTCGCTCATAAAGTGCCGTGTTACGGTCGAAGAGGAGCTCACCGTGGATGACTGGAGCCGGAGGCGCGTCGCGGTTGGTGCCGCAATGGGTTTTCGGCGTGAGCTACACGTACATAAAGGGCAATCTGGAGCGGATGAGAACCACGCACACCAAATCCGGTTCGCGCCGTAGCATCCGTTGTCGAAGTGCACGTTAGCTTACGCGACGGCAGTGTATCAAATAGCGAGCAACGGTGGGCAAGCACAGTTCAGCGGCGAGTCTGATCCGGTCGGCGCGTCCAGTGGCGGGTCTCCAGTCGGTCGTGCGCCTTGGAGTTCAAAAGAGGTTCTAAACCTTTGCCAGTCGACGTCTCCTGGCTATTCACCCCGGAATGCAGCAATGACGAACATCAGAACGCGACTTTCACTTATCTTGGTGGCCCTTGGCGTGTTGTGCTTCGCCATTGCTTCGATGGCCCTTCATGGACTGACCGAAGCCAACGAACGTGCGGAGCAGAGCTACCGGGAACTTGCGCTTCCTAGTCAATATCTTTCCGACGCCTACCGGAACATGCTCATCGTTGTGCTGCAGGTGTATGAAGCTAACCGGCTGAACGACTTGAATGCGAGTAAGCCACAGTTTGAAATGGTAGATCGCATCTTACCCATTCTGAAGAAGGACATGGAATTATTCAAGGGCAGCCGAAAGTCGGCGGTTTTGGAGCACGTCGAATCGACATTCGTGAGCGATTTCGACAGGACAATGTCCGGCTTGCTCGAATCCGAGCAACTGGCGAGAAAAGGCGATGTCAACGCTTCGATGGACGCGATGTTGCGGATGCGCCCCTCTGGCATTGCGGCGGGTCAGGACATGGTCCAATTGACGACGATGTTCAATTCGGAGGTAGAGGCTGCACACGCGCGGGCCGAGAGCGGTTATGCGCACATGCGAGCATGGATGATCAGTGCTCTTATGGCTGGCGGAATCGCATGCGGGCTAGCTGCATGGTGGCAGATGCGCTTGCTCGGTCTTAGCCTGACCGGCATCCAGGAGACACTGCATGGCGCGAGCCGCTCGCTCGACCTGACGAGGCGCGCCGAAACGTCACGCAACGATGAGATTGGGCGAACTGCATTGGCGTTCAATGAATTGATCGAACGCGTGGCCAATACAATCGGCGGCGTTCGAAGTGCCGCTGACGCGGTGCATACCACTGCATTGGAAATTGCATCGGGTAACGAGGACTTGTCGGCTCGTACAGAGGAACAGGCTGCCTCGCTTGAGGAAACGGCCGCGAGCATGATGCAGCTTACCGAGACCGTGAAGCAGAATGCGGACAATGCGCTGCAGGCTAATTCGTTGGCGACGCGGGCGACTGCAGTTGTCAACGCCGGCGACAGCGCGGTGCGCGACATGGTCGAGACCATTGAAAAAATCAGTGGTAGTTCGACACAGATATCCGATATCACAGGCGTCATCGAGGGCATTGCTTTCCAGACAAACATTCTCGCCTTGAACGCCGCCGTTGAGGCGGCCCGTGCTGGTGAGCAAGGGCGCGGTTTCGCTGTTGTGGCGAGCGAAGTTCGCAGCCTCGCTCAGCGCTCGGCTGCGGCTGCGAAGGAGATCAAGGAGCTCATCAGTTCCTCCGTCACAATGATCCACGATAGCGCGAAGCAGGCGAGCGAGGTGGGGGCGTCGATGGGCGAAGTGAAGGGTGCGATCAAACAGGTATCCGACATCGTTGGTGAGATTGCTATAGCGTCCAAAGAACAAGGCCGGGACATCGAGCAGGTCAGTCAGGCTATAAGTCAAATGGACGAGGTTACGCAGCAGAACGCGGCGCTCGTGGAAGAGGCTGCGGCGGCAGCCCACGCGCTTGAGGAGCAGGCTAAGAACCTTAGCGGCGCCGTATTGGTATTTAAGCTCGATGACGAGGTACGTCCGCTCTAATATGCGTCAAATCCTCAGCGTCAATTTTACGATGCACAGCCGGAAGTGAGTGCGACAAGCCGTAGGTCATAAGTAGCGCGTAGGCTAATTGAGGTGTCGAGAGAGAGCTGGGGGCGCGAGCATTGGAGCCTTATCGAACATAGGGGTCAGCATAGCGATGTCGTGCATGGTCGTTGACACAGTATTGTTTCAGCTCACGGCGGCTCGCCTGAAGGATGGAGAATCCTGAGTTTCATGGACTTCACGAGGGCCGCCGGCAGAAGTGTCGCTGTTAGGTCCGCCGTCCACCCTACAGGTTTGGCCGCGAGCCCGCCAGCCCAGCCACACGAGCGGCCGGGAGATACCCTTCTACGGTGATCTCTCACTAACACGGCTCCAGGGTTGACGCCCGTTAGATACACCGCGGGTGCATCGGCGTGGCCAGTTCGAGCGTGAAGATGACCTTCTGTAACCAGGCAGTGGTGGATTCTGCTTTCAGCGTGCACTGGCGCTTCGGCTGAACTCTGCGCGCGAGCATGATAAGTCAACCAACAATCCCTGCCAGACGAAGTCTCGTTGACGTCAGCCGATGATCGGCAAGGTTTCCGGGCCGTCACGCAAGACTCTCGTGTAAGCCGAGCGCTGCATATTCCCTTGAGAACATTCGACATAGGTCTGATATCCAGGCGTGCGCGCGGGACAACGTGAACGACTATAGGTCGTCTGACTAGCTCAAATGTAGTCGGCCTTGTGTCGTGAGTTATCTCACGATGGAAAAATGAATATTCATAGGAATGCTAATCCATCGTTCCATTTTCAGAACGATCCGTTTCAGGGGCATTTTTTAAAAATTAGCCAGTTACGATCTGCTCACCGAAGAGTGCAAGTGTCTGCGAGAAGGTGCTCTGATCTGAGCACTCACAACGGCGGCTGTGCTGTCCGATTCGCCGCGACACATCAGCATCTTTCGCGATTGCCCAGATGGACGTCAGATCCAGTCAATAACTTAAAGGAGACAGAGTGTCCGACATTTATGTTCTCGTCCACGGTGCTTGGCACGTGGGCGAGATGTTCGAGCCTACCGCGGCGCACATTCGTGCTCAGGGTCATGTCGTGCATTGTCCGACGCTTGCAGGCAATCGTCCTGGTGACGACTGCAACAAAATCGGTCTGCAGGACGCAATAGAGTCGCTCGTGAATTATCTTGAGCGGAACGATCTTCGTGATGTACGTCTCGTGGGCCACAGCTATGGTGGGATGCTAGTGTCGGCTGCCGCGGATCGCGTCGCAGCGCGCATTCGCAGGGTCGTCTACGCGAACGCGTTTGTGCCTCTGCCAGGAGAAAGACTCGCCGACATGGCGCCACCGCACAACATGGTGCTGTTTAATGAGATGGCAGCCGCGAACAACGGGGCATTGACTCTGCCATACGAGATCTGGCGAGAAAATTTTATCAACGATGCAGATGCCGCACTCGCACGCCATGCGTATGAGCAACTGAATCCACAGCCTTATCGCTGCTTTGTCGATCAGGTGTCGCTGTCTCAACCAACCGCCGCACTTCCGATAGGCAAATCCTACATTAATTGCCGACAGGACGTAGCGATGCCACATAGCTTGCCTTGGCACCCGCGACTCTCGGAGCGTCTCGGCCTGTTCCGCTACGTTGAGATCGACGGTAGCCACGAAGTCCTTTTCACGAATCCCGCGCGCTTCGCCGAAGCGATCATGCTTGCCGGTCGAGACTAATAGCACAGTAACCACGAAGTTGGTGTTATCGAAATGCGCGACGCAAGCTCGTGCAGACAAAAAAATCAGGAGACAACTTATGAGTAAATTCCGCAAGGTCGTGCCGATCAGTGGTCTTGTAGCTGCTTTGGCTTCGATGGGGGCCCATGCGCAGGGGAGCATCACGCTGTACGGGATTGCCGATAGCGCGTTGCTTTTTACAAACAAGTCACTGGATGCACAGACCGGTGGCAACGCGGGTAAAAGATTCGCGCTGGTCGACAGCGGGCTTTCGCCGAGCCAGTTTGGATTGACTGGCACAGAGGACCTGGGAGCCGGCCTAAAGGCGAAATTCAAACTCGAAAGCGGTATTAGCATGGTTAATGGTGGCTTTAACGATTCAAATGGCAATCTGTTTGGTCGTCAGGCGTGGTTGGCATTGTCGGGAACGTTCGGCGAGCTGAAGGCTGGTCTGCAGTTTTCGCCGTTTTTCACGGCAATCCATGCGACCGACACCCGAGGTTATTCGAACTTCGTGAGCGGGCTCGTCACCTACGCGGACAACGTATTTGTCACGGGTGCATTCAATGCCAATGCGGTGTCGTATACCAGTCCGGAGTTGGCCGGATTCCAAGGGAGTGCGATGCTGGCTTTGGGAGGTCAAGCGGGTGATTTTCAGGCGGGCCGGCAATATTCGGCGAGTCTGCAATACCACAACGGACCGCTGCTGGTAGATGCCGGATTCTACGATGGCAATGCAGGTGGCACCGCGCAGACTCCAGTGCCTTCCACCCAGGCATTTGTCGGTCGCATGATTGGCATATCGTACAGCTTCGGCACAGTGACCGCATCGGCTGCGGTAGTGAACTATAAGGTTTCCAATTCGTTCAACGACTACGTTTACAGCGCTGGACTACGTTATCAGGTGGCTCCGCAACTTGCCCTGGATTCGGGTATCTACGTGACGGTCGACCGGAACGATCACGCAAATCGTTCGGTAATGGGTGCATTCGGGGCGCAGTATTTCCTGTCAAAACGGACGACGCTGTACGGGCAAGTCGGCGTTGTGGACAACCATGGTCGGATGAACACGGGGCTGACCGTCAACGGCGCGTTGTTCGGCGTTTCCGGTACCACGGTTGGGTCCAACGTCGGCATCCGGCACTTGTTCTAGCGTCAAACAGATTTGTCGCGTGTCGTCTCAACGTTCCTTGGCTTGACGTTGAAACGATGCGTGGATTGTGCTTCTACCTATTTAAAAACAAAAAAATAGAACTCGATGCAATTCATAGCACGAGGTTGGAAAATTCAGAGGAGATATACCATGCAAGCAAGAAATCAAAGGTACGAAAACCTTCTAGTGGTTCTTTTGTTCTTTACGGTCGGATCAGTGTTCTTTGACCGACTGTCGATCAGTTTTCTGTTTCCGTTCATGCGCGGGGACTTCGCCCTGACGAACTCTCGAATTGGTATGCTTACGTCTGCACTAGCGCTCACGTGGGCGATCTCGGGGGTCTTGTTAAGTGCATATGCCGACAATCAGAATCGTCGGAAGTTGGTGCTGATTGCGGCTGTTATCGTGTTTTCGTTGTGTTCGATTTCCTCGGGCCTAGCGAGCACCTTCGGCGCGCTTCTGCTGGCGCGTGCATTGATGGGATTGGCGGAAGGACCAGTGTTACCAGTCAGCCAGTCGCTGATGACGTTCGCCTCGAGCGACTCACGGCGCGGCTTCAATATGGGGTTTATTCAGGCTTCAGCGGTGGGGTTGCTCGGCTCGGTGCTGGCGCCTGCGGTGATCGTACCGTTGGCAAGTGCCCACGGATGGCGTTTCGCCTTCTACTGTGCAGGCATCCCGGGGCTTGTACTCGCATTGTTGTTGGCAATCTACATCCGCGAACCGGCTGTGGCCGAGAAGAAAGAGAGTCGCCTCCTCCCGGTGGATCAGCGAGACGTGTCGTTCAAGAAAGTATTGATGGATCGAAATATTGTGATCTGCATGATCATGAGTTGTCTTTTCATCACTTGGTTTCTTGCCATCGTCACATTCGGTCCTGCATACCTGATTGAACAACGGCACTTTTCGCCGATGGACATGAGCGTGTTCATGACTGTGCTTGGCGTTTCTAGTGTGATTTCCGGCTTCGCTGTTCCGGCGTTGTCCGATCGCGTCGGGCGCAAGCCGACTTTGGTTGTTTTTTCCGCGGTCGCTGTGTGCGCACCACTGGTCATCGGATTCTTGCCGGGTACACTCACGACTCTTTGCCTCGCCATTTTCGTTGCTTACTTCGGTTACGGTTGTTCTGCGATCTTCCTCGCGACGATTCCTGCGGAGAGCGTGCCTCGTTACTTCATCAGCCGTGCGGTGGCAACGGTTATCGGCACTGGAGAGGTGATCGGCGGGTTTGTCTCCCCCACGCTTGCTGGATTTTCTGCGGATACGTTCGGTCCGACCGCACCGCTTTTGATTGCAGCGGGATCGGCAGTTCTTTCATTGTTCGCGTCGCTGTTTTTACGGGAAACGGCACCGCGCAGAGATCGAGTCCCAACGCCGGAGGCAAAGGTCGCAAATGATGCCGCGGTGGGTTGATGGGCGTTGATGGTACTTTATCCAAAGGCTGGCTTGGGGACTTCGGCTTTCGGGCCGGAGACGAAAGGTGCATGCGAACGGCGCAGCAGAAGCGACCTGATTCTGGCGGCAAAAACAAGGGGTGCGGAGCAAAAAACGTATCACCACAGGGGTCTCGCTGCCCGCACTCTGCGCTTCAGTCTCAAAGACGAGCACGCGAACACGTTGGGTGAACTGCCGTGCGAGGTCAACTTCGTCTGGAATTATTTCATTGGCTATAGCTGGAGGTCTGGCAGCGCGAGTAGCGATCCCTGTCGGGCTGGACTTCAATTCGTTCACGAAGGCCGCCGGCAAGGCGGGTCTGCACCTTCGATCAGCCGAATCTACGGGCTTCGAGGCAGCGTAGTGCGTAAATGCCGGCTCTTGCTACCGCTATCGCAAGATGACAGGCGCGCAGTGTGCCTCGAAGCAGAAATTGATAGCTGCGAAGCTGGAAGCACCGGCCTTCAGGCCGGTGAGAGATCACGCACGCTGTAGCGGATAATTTCGGTTGCAAAGAGTACAGCAACTGGCTGCTTTCAGACATACGCGGCGACCGTCTTTTGAAAGGATCTTCGGCGGCCGCCGCAGTGTCTTCGGCATCTACTGGTGAGATCAACGGTTACGATCAGGTCAGGAAGACCGGATTTCCGCTTGCGGTCGGTCCAGCGTAACTGGTTGCGATTGGCTTCTCGATGAATTTGCTGCTGATTATGTACCTTTTCGCGGGCACAAGCGGAACGTAGATGTTCACACCATCTACCAATGTTATCGTGCCCACGTCCTTCCTGTAATGTGCCTGCGCCGCGTACGCGACCTTGTCGTACGTGCGCTCATCTTCCACGTTCACGTTAATCACAATATTCACTTGATACCTCCGTGTTGCGATAAACGGCCTCGCCGACTGACTTGAGGCGAGGACCTCGTTGGTCCTGTCAAGCACTGGAGGGACTAGCCAGCCTCGACCACATCTCTCGCTGCCTGGTTCAAGACAGTTTCAATGATCGAGGGCGGTGTACGCACAGTGCGCGGATATTCCTCAAGGTTGACTCCGAACAAGTCTTGTCCCGACAGCAGCGCGAACGCCGCCGTGTGGCCACCCGGCGTAGATACTGTATCTTCGAGAATCTGGTCGAGATTGTTGTTGGCCTGTTTGTACGAGATGCCCTGCGCCCGATCCAGAAACGCAACAAAATCCTTGTAGTCTTTGGATGTCGGATCGAGGATCGTGTGCTTCAGCGCCGTCACGTAATATTCGTACTTGAAGTTGAAGGTGATTTTTTTCACGGATGAGCAAGGTGAAGTGAACTCCTGTTGACTGGAGTCAACCTTGATGTGGTAGTACTTGATCTTCGGGAAGTAGACTGTTGTCTTGCCCGAGCTATCCGTCTGGACGGCTTCGTGGCATTGCCCAAGCAATGCCGTCTCGAAGTTTCTGGAACGGTCATCCCAACTTGCTCGAAGGCTACCTCCTACACCTTGGATAAAGTTGGTCACATCGACAATCACCGCTTCCGGTACGACTGCAGCATCGAAGATCAGTTTCAGAAATGCAGTGCTGAATTCTGCGACTATCTGAGTGACTGAGTAAGTCTCCGTCGTGATTTTGTAGTTGGTGAGCCCGCCCGCCTGTGTGAGCATGTACTGCATATAGTGAGTCACCGACAGATCCCACTGAGACTTTGGCGGCTTGTCTCCGGGAAGTACCTTCGACGGATCCTTCAATAGTGCGCCAAACACCTTGATGCGAAGCGTCGAAAAAAAGTTCGAAACTTTGTCACAGACGTCACGGCCGACTTTGAATTCCGGATTGTCCGTGACGAAAGAGCTCGAGAGGTTGACGAAACCGATCAAACCATCGGAATCTTGAAAGGCACTTTGGTCCTTGTCGCCGGTAGCAGCCATGACGCTGTCGAGCAGCATATGGGCGTTGCTGGCCAGCGGTGCAGAAAACACCTTTTGATTGCCTGCGTCGGGGCGATAATCTGACGGTGCCTTGCACACGACGGCGTTCGTCGTCGATCCGCAGACATAGTTGTATGGAATGCTTCCGTTGGGGATCCAGATATAGGTCTGGTTGGGGCGATATTCGTTGTCGTCGCGGTTGACCGGTCGGCTACCTCGAGGTGTTGTCCCTTCAATCAACGTTTCTCCAAACCATACTTTCGGCGGATGCGTAGAGGCTGGCACCCAATACGAACCGTCTTTTTCCGCAACCACCGACACCTCATAGTGCTGATGGACTGTCTCAGGCCATGACCATTCATGCGTGATGTCGACAAATCGACCTTTCTGACGTTGCCAAACTTCTACTCCAGTCCACGATTTCAGGATGTCACCGGGAACGACCAAAGTGCGTGGCATTTGAAGCTCCTATGCTCGTTTGAAGAGGTAAGGTCGCTCGGCTTGCGATGACCTTACCCAGGCAGTACCGCGTTCTTCTTGGAGACCGCGGTATGTGTAAGTTAGGATTCGTCTGACGAAACCGGTATGCCACTGTTTGCGTATTGACGAGCGAGCCAGGCGGTGACCTCGCGCGTAGACCGACAGCCGAGCTTGCGAAACAGATTTTCTCGATGCTTATCGACGGTTCGGTGGCTTATCATCAAGGTTCGCCCGATCTGTTTGCTCGTCAGACCTTCACACAGCAGTTGCATCACGCGCAGTTCGGCTGCGCTTAGCAGAGCGGCAGCCTCTGTCAATTCCAGGGAATATCGCTGTGGGTCAGGTATCCGCCGAAGGATGACGGCTGACGCGGAGGGTGCATCGCATTTTCGTTTGATGCGACTGCAGTGGCGACGCACAGTATCGACGCTTATGCCAAAGCGAGCCGCAATTGCTTTGTTGCTTATCCCCTGGCGCAACAAATCCAGGATTTCTCGCTCGCGCGGCGTCAGTGTGCTTTCGGGCACTGAAGGCCGACGATGTGTCTAGTTACGCTCAGTCTGTCTGGTCTAGCAGACCGCTAACCGCAGCAGTTGATTTGCCGTACGCGTGACAAGCGACAGCGTTGTGCCTGGTGCCCCTGTCCCCGTCTTCTTCATACCGGAGTCGCCCCGATCAGATTGTTGAGTCGTGCAGCAATTCGCTAGGCATAAAACACCAGCTTCTTATTATTGATAGCAAGTTCGTGACAACTTCAGGTCGCGCGGAACGGACGAAGGTAAGCGGCCAGCGGTCCCGTCTTGACGGGCGAGGTTAGGCATTGGCCTGTTTCGGCTGCCATCGATGCGGCAGCAACGCGGCAATGTCGCTAGCCCTGTGGGTGGGCATGCGAATTTCGGCCGAATGCGTGTTGCGGGATTCTATGGTAATCGGCACAAATGCTGGCGCGGCTGCCGGTTGCAAATCTGCCGGACGGCCCGACAACCCTTTGGGCAGCTGGCCTTCTGCCTGATCGATCCAGCGCCGCAGCAGGTTAGCATTGAGCCTGTGTCCAAGCGCGACCGCTGCAACTGATACTCCGGTTCCGTGACAGGCAGCTACGACCTTGGCCTTGAACTCCTCGCTGTAGCGCAGCCGGTGGCGACGTTCGGAAGGCATTCCTTCTTCGACGATAGTGTTCACGTGTCCGCTTATTCGTTTAGGTGGACACGATACTCCCAAGTGCTTTGCTGGACTTCAAGTTGGGTCGGCCGCCCGCTTACCCTTTACTCCCGTGCGCTGCAGACCATGGGTGAGGTGCGCCGTGTGGCGAAAGTGTGCCCACAAGACCAGGTTGCGCTAGCGTGTGTCCAGCGGAGCACGGCGCTCGCTCGGCTGGGTTCCGTTCAAGGTTAGCTCCATCCGCTACCTCAACGAGCAGGTTTTCTTCTCCGGCACGGTGCTATTGTTGTGGGAAAGCTACTCCGCATTGGCATTGGTCATGCCGGTGCAGCGAAGTCGCACAACCGCATGCCGGTGCGAGGTCGCGGGATATTCGCGAAGTCTACCGGTAGTGACGCGCGTAAAATGCCGGCGGGTAGCACTACCAATTCGCCGAGCTATCGTGCGCAAGCTTGGCCTTGTCAAAGAGGCGCTTGCGCCGCTCAAAATAGATCTGGTCTGCCTCGGTCAACTCGACCTTGCGTGTCGTGCGGTGCAGTCTGATTGCTATCTCGAGAAGGTTGATCCGCTGGCACAAGGTCGAGTTTGGTGTGCCGATTACCTCGCCGACGCGGCGAAAGCTCTTGGCGTTGGCCACTTCGATAAACAAGGCCATGGCGCTAAGTAGCTTCACGTAAATTGCTCCATTTATGGATCAATGTTTCCAACCTTACCACCTTTATCTCGATATCCAAATGATCGATGATGCTGCGGTGAGCTCTCTGGATTGGATGCCACTCAGCTAGCCAGTGCGATAGCAAAAGTTGACGGCGACAGCATACCGATGGTTTTTGGCTGAGTTCACTTGTGTGCGTACGCACGCTCGGACGCCGCGAAGGACAGAGGGGGCATGAACTGGCCTCTAACTTAAGACATCGAATACTATGACAATTCTCGTTACTGGCAGCACGGGTACTATCGGCTCCCACATCGTCAATCATCTTGCGTCGGAATCCGTCAGTGTGCGCGCGCTGGTTCGAAGCGACAAACCAACGGCGTTTCCCGCAGGAGTCGAGAAAGTGATTGGTGACATGACCGATCTCGACAGCATGCGAGCAGCGCTTAAGGGTGTAGACACGCTTTTCCTCCTCAACGCGGTCGTGCCGGACGAACTGACACAGGCACTTCTCACGCTCGACCTTGCAGTCGAGGCGGGCATTCAACGGATCGTCTATTTTTCTGCTTTTAACGCGGATTTGTTCGTAGACGTGCCTCATTTCACAGCGAAGCATGCAGTCGAGCAGGCAATCGCCAAACGCGCTATACCTGCTTCGGTACTGAGGCCTGCCTATTTCTTCCAGAATGATGCAATGCTGAAAGAGGCGATACTCAACTACGGTACGTACCCTATGCCCATAGGGGCGATGGGTGTTGCAATGGTCGATGCCCGTGACATCGCCGCCGTTGCCGCAAAAGAATTGCTTCGCCGGGAGCGCGCGTCGGCCCCATTGCCGCGAAACGTGATCGAAATTGTCGGCGCCGAAGCGTTGAGAGGGGAGGATCTTGCCCGAATCTGGAGTGAAGTCGTTGGAAAGACGGTTTCCTATGCAGGTGATGATCTGGATGCTTTAGAGACGATGATGGGGTCTTTCGCTCCGAAATGGCAGGCAAGGGATGCACGAATCATGTTTAGGGCGTTCCAGAAGTTTGGCATGCTACCCGAACCGGCGTCACAGCTCGTCCTTACTGACATCCTGGACACACCGGCCCGTACGTACGCAGCCTTCGCGCGCGAGACAGCCGAGTCTTGGAGGGTACAGGGATGACGAAGCTTACTAAGCTGCCCGTAGCGGTTGTCGTGGGCGCCGGACCGGGCAATGGCGAGGCGCTCGCGAAGCGCTTTGCCGAGGCGGGTTATGCAGTCGCGTTGCTTGCTCGCGACCAGGCCCGCGTAACGGTGCTGGCAAATCAGGTCCCTAACTCTCGGGGCTATGCCTGCGATGTCGCTGATGCCGAAGCGGTGTCGACGGTGTTTGAGAGAATCCGCTCAGACCTTGGTGAAGTCGACGTCCTGCTTTTCAACGCCGGGTCGGGGGTGTTCGGTGATATCGAGACCATCACGCCTGAACAGTTCGAGGACTCATGGCGTGTAAACGCCCTTGGCGGGTTTCTATGCGCAAAACAGATCATTCCCTCCATGGTCGAGCGCGGTCGAGGTAGCATCATTTTCATTGGCGCAACCGCCTCACGCCGGGGCGGTGTGAATACTGCCGCCTTCGCGCCCGCCAAGGCGGCGCAGCGCAGCCTTGCTGAATCGATGGCGCGCAAACTTTGGCCAATGGGCATTCACGTCGCGCTCGTTGTTATCGACGGCATCGTAGATCTTCCCGGCGCGCGTAAGCATTTTGCTGACAAGCCGGCTGAAGCCTTCGTCTCTCCTGCAGCACTGGCGGAGACCGCGTATTGGTTGACGGCTCAAGACCGCCAAGCTTGGAGCTTCGAGGTTGAGGCTCGACCCTTTCTTGAAACATGGTGATGTTTCTCTAAACGGTATAGAACTCCGGGCTACGGGCGCCGCCCTTAGCCCGGCGATTATTGAGTAGAGACGGAAGAGGGGTGCTAGTCCACAGCCGCAGCTCGACGTCGGCGTTAACTGGCCTGTTTTCGGTGCAAATTGCATCACCGAACGCGGCAATGCGCATAGTGGGCGGGTTGGTGCCTCGCGTTGATGCTGTCGAGTCCAGCGCGACCTCGACGGCGGAGGTTACGTCATCTAGGGGCTCTGCGACCGCCAAGTGGCTTTAGCGAACGTAGCAGGGCGCCAGACGTGAGCGTTAGGGCTTCCCTAAGCGGTTCAGCTTCATGTGGGGACTCAACAATTTCGTTATCGATATGAGATCTCTGCGATGCCGGTGGGAACGGGTTTATCGTTGTTGGCGTGGTCACGGGGCCACGTGCAATGACGTTATGACACGCCGTTGCATGCCGCACAAATGACGGCCGTGCAACAAGTTCCTTCAAATTCAAAACCACATACGTTGCAATAACTTGTCACGACGGACGAAGTGGTGATGGAGGGCAGCTCCCACATGCAGAACAAGGAGGGCGACGAGAAAACGCGCTCCGATAGCGTGTGGCAAGCGGGGAGGTAACTTCCAGAAGTCTGGCAGTACTGCATATTGTTGGCCAAAGATAACAGGCGCTGCGCCGCTTAGCATCATCATGCCAATACCACTCGTAATCATGCCAAGAATAGTGACGTAAAAAAGCAAATGAGACGCCCGCGCCGCACGGCGCTGCCAGCGCGGAGCGTTCGCAACAGGATGGGGCTTTCGATCCATGCGCCACCACCATACGATCCGGAATGCCGTCAGGCACAGCACAGTCACAGCAATCGGCAGATGAGCGCGAAGAATAGCTGCCTTGGCTTCGAAGTCTACTGTTGCCGCTGCCCGAAATCCCGAGCCGATCAGGGCAATGATCAGGATGGCGCTGATCCAATGGATTGAGACGGCGACGGTGCCATAGTGATTGCTCGTGCTCTTCAGTTCCATTGTCAGTCTCCTTCGGAGTCAACGTTCAGGTGCTATTCGCGCCCATAAGCTCGCATGAAAGTTGTAACGACCATAGCGACCCATTGGTCGATCTGTGCAGCAGACGGGGATGTATTCGGATGCAGAAGACACTGAAACTGCGGACCGCCGCGCACCATGTTCGCGAAGAGATCCGCTGCGCCTAATCGACCGCATTCAGTCAGGTCGACTTCACCTGATGCCGCTGCACTGCCAAGAATCTCGGCAACCATTGATGCGATGACGCTCGGTCCCGCTAAGTAGAACGCGCGTGCCTGTTCCGGAAAACGAGGGGCTTCCGCGATGATGACCCGCAACAGGGACAGGGCCGTCTCGGAGAGAACGATATTCAGATAGGCACGTGCCAGTTCCGCCAACGTCTCGCCGAGTTTCCCGGGGCGAAATTTGATTCCCTGAATAGAGTCCGTGAATGTTCGACATTCTGCTTCTATCACCGCTACGAACAGCTCTTCCTTAGTCGGGTAGTACGAGTAGACAGTGGATTTCGAAACCTCCGCGGCGCGTTGAATCATGTCCGTTGTCGCCGCGCTGAACCCGTGGGCCATGAAAATGGCCCTAGCTCCGCGCAAGATCGCGTCGGTCTTGGATCCTCGGTCGGCTTCGTTGGGTGAGGCGGCTGGTTTGGTCTGTCGCATTAAAGGCAGGAGCTGGGCTCGCGTACAAGGCTAGCGCGTATCATGCCGAACCGATCGGTTTTGCGCAAGACATTCATCAATTTCCTGCTCCTTTCCATAGTAGTTTGGATTCAGGACGTCGCTGCCACCACTGGCGTATCAATTTTGTGCGTGATATAAACCGATCGGTTCGATTCGATTGGTATCGGCATTATTAGGATATGGCAACGATGTCTCATTACGCAGCAACACGTTTTCCATTGCGCATTCGCCGCGTGGTTGGAACAGCGGTCTGCACGGTCTGGTTGGCGGGGTGCGCAGTCGGTCCAGACTTCGTGACATCCCAAAACGGCCTCGACGCGGTTCAGTTGGCTCCAAGACCGGATTACCCGGGGAGTGTCCAAGGCTTGAGCGACGACGTGCCTATTCAGTGGTGGTCGTTGTTCGACGATAGGTTGCTAACCGAGCTCGAGATGAAGGCCTACTCGGGAAACCTCGGCTTGCAGGAGGCTGCTGGCCGTATTGAAGAAAGCCGGGCCCAATTGGGCATCACGTCTTCAGAGTTGCTACCGACAGTCGGAGCCAACACCAGCTACGCGCGTGAGGCCATCAGCAAATTTGGACATTTTGGCCACCTTGGGGCGCCCACCAGCCCCAACAATTTTTGGCAACTTGGTTTTGACGCCAATTGGGAAATTGACCTGTGGGGTCGTGCGCGGCGTGCCAGCGAGGGACGAGCGGCGGAGCTTGAAGGCACAGTCTACGACCATGAAGCTGTGCGTGTGGCTTTGGCTGCGGAAGTGGCGAGGACCTACCTCCAGTTGCGGGGCACGCAGGCTCAAATTGACATCGCGGAGCAGAACCGTGTCATCGCCGAGCGCGCGCTTGGGCTGGCCGAAAGCCGCGCTCGGAACGGTGTCGCGACACGTTTCGAGTCTGCGTCTGCCCGTGCTGAACTGGCCACTATCAAGGCCATGCTTCCGGACCTTGCCCAGCGGCGCAACGCTCTCATGAACGCGCTCGCATTGCTGCTCGGGGAGAAGCCCCGCGCGTTGGATTTGCAGTTGTTCAAAGCCATGCCTTTGCCGTCACTACCGACGAATGTACCGGTAGGCGTTCCCTCGGAATTGGCACGTAGGCGACCAGATATTCTGCGAGCGGAGGCTCAACTCCATGCTGCTACAGCTGCTATCGGTGTTGCGAAGGCCGATTTCTACCCACGTATCAGCTTGACCGGCCAAATGGGGATTGAGGCTTTCAACCTTACGGACCTCTCGAGCTGGGATTCCCGGTTCTTTTCATTCGGTCCGGCGGTATACCTGCCCATTTTCCAGGGAGGCCGACTGATGCGGCAACTTGAACTGAACGAGGCGCGGCAGAAGACAGCGGCCATCGCGTATCGGCAGACCGTCCTGCAAGCCTGGCACGAAATAGACAACTCGCTGGACGCTTGGGCAGCCCAGCAGCGCGAATACGCAGAACTGATCGTTGCCGTCGACCAGAGCAAGCAAGCGTTGCAAGTTGCAGAACGAGGGTATCAGGAAGGTGCGGTGGACTATCTGAGTGTGCTGACTGCGCAGCGCAACCTGCTAGCCAGCCAAACGAGCCTTAATGCCAGCGCAACTAACGCAACGATTGCGCTGGTGAATCTCTACAAGTCCCTTGGTGGCGGCTGGGATCCGCGCGAACCTATGGCTGTGCCCTCGGCTACCGTCAATACGCCGGCAGTTGCGATACCTGAGAGCGTTACGGTTCTGTCTTCGTCCTCGATAGAGATGGAGAGCCACAAGTGAATGGTGCCGTTTCGTCCGGACAAGCCGTCACTCCGGCTGTCGAGTCAGCGGGAGCGGTCCTATCCATGCGGGTGCTGATGGGCCTGGGAGGCATCTTCGTCGGCGCAATCATGGCGGGATTGAATAATCGCGTCGGCGCGCTCGCACTGGCGGATGTGCGCGGGGCGCTGGGCTTGGGCCTCGACGATGCGTCCTGGCTCTCCACCGTCTATTCCGCTGGCGAATTGATGGCGACACCTTTCGCTACGTGGTTTGCCATCACGTTTTCATTGAGGCTTTTCCATCGGACGATGCTCTGCGTTTGCGTAGCATTGGCTATGCTATTGCCGTTCGTTCATGATCTCAATCTGTTGCTGTGTCTGCGGTTTCTGCAGGGTATCAGTTGTGGTGCATTGATCCCCATCCTGATGATGGCGGCATTGAAGTTTCTGCCACCGTCTATCCGCCTATATGGCCTCGCGCTGTATGCGATGACCGCCACGTTTGCTCCAAACGTGGCCATCTGGCTGGCCGGCTGGTGGACGGACGGGTTCTACGACTGGCGTTGGGTCTATTGGCAAATTATTCCGCTTGCTGCTGTTGCCGGATTGCTGGGTGCATGGGGACTGGAACGAGGTCCAATACTACCCGGACGTTTGCGGCAGGCCAACTGGTTCGGCATGGCTTTTGGCATGCCTGGCCTCGCCCTGATCGCCGTTGCATTGGACCAAGGCGTGCGGTTGGACTGGTTCCAGTCGCCGGTGATCTTGGTCGCGTCAGTGACCGGAACGACGCTGCTAGTCATTTACCTGTTATCGGAGTGGTATCACCCAACACCTTTCCTCAAACTGCAGCTTCTCAGACGGCGCAATCTGGGACTGGGTTTTACGGTGTTTCTGCTTCTATTGGTGACACTGACTTCCGGTTCGGCATTGCCGTCCAACTACCTTGGGCAAATCCTGGATTATCGGCCTTGGCAGACGGCGGGAATCGGTTTAGTCATCGCTCTGCCGCAACTTGTATTAGGACCGTTGGTGGCGTTCTTCCTCTATCGGAAGTGGGTCGATGCACGCGTTGTTTTCGCCGTCGGTCTGGCGCTCGTCGCGCTAGCCTGCTTCTCCAGCTCGCAGTTGATGTCTGACTGGAGCAGAGATCAGTTCGTTGTTGCGCAAGTCCTGCAGGCTGTTGGGCAGCCCATGGCAGTGGTACCACTGCTGTTTCTTAGCACAAGCGTTGTGCAACCTCCTGAAGGACCGTATGTCTCCGGCACGGTCAACACGGTGCGCGCGTTCGGCTCATTGATCGGAAGTGCCGCCGTCGGCCAACTCATGACGGTCCGTAGCCGTTTTCATTCGGACATGCTGCTAGATCATGCCGGGATGGTAGGCAATTCCGTTCCCCAGCTACCAGAGCAGTCTGAATTGATGACCATCATCGGACATCAATCGCTGGTGCTATCTGTGGCCGATGCATACCGTGTGCTCGGAATACTGGCGCTCGCATTAGTCCCGGTGGTCTTGCTGCTTACCTATATTCCCGCGCCGGAACTGCGTAGGACTGCGTTTCCGAAACCGTCTTCTTCATCTTCTTCACACGGATAGTTCGACATGGCGTTACCGAAAACAGTCAAGATCACCAGTGCCGTACTGCTGCTCGCGGTTGGGACGGCCGTCTTTTTCTATATCAACCGTCCCGAATCAAGTGGATCGTCCCAGTCCACTGACGACGCTTATGTACAGGCCGATTTCACCATGGTCGCGCCGCAGATCGCCGGTACAGTCGACAGGGTGCTGGTCGAGGACAACCAGCCAGTCAAGGCAGGTGATTTGCTTGCCACCATTGATGATAGGGACTTCGTGGTCGAGCTTGACGCTGCGAAGGCGCAGGTTGCGAGCGCGACGGCAAGCATTGCCGGCTTGCAGGCACATCTCGCCCGTCAGGAGACAGGTATTCGTGAGGCGCAAGCAATAGTTGCTGCAGACGAGGCCGCCCTCCAGCTAGCGAAGACCAACCAGGTCCGGTACCGTAACCTGGCCGGAGACGGCTCGGGAACGGTGCAGGCATTGCAGCAGGCCGACGCGCAGTTGAGTATCCAGCAGGCAAACCGGGAAAAGGATCAGGCTGGCCTGCAAGGTGCGCGGCAGCAACTCGACATTCTTCGAAGCGACCTGGAAAAGGCCCGGGCAGTTCTTGCAGAGGCAAAGGCAGCGCAGGCCGCCGCGGAGTTGAAACTTTCCTACACCCGCATCATTGCACCGATTAGCGGCACGACTGGGCAGACGTCCGTGCGGGTTGGGGCTTTTGTTAGCGCTGGGAAGCCGTTGCTGGCGGTCGTGCCGCTCGATGCGCTCTACATCACGGCCAACTTCCGGGAAACACAGCTACAGCATGTGCGAGCGGGGCAAATCGTAGACATCACGGTTGACGCTTTGCCTGGTGAAGTGCTGAAAGGTCGTGTAGCGAGCCTCGGACCTGCCAGCGGTGTCAGCTATTCCGCTGTCGCGCCACATAACGCGACCGGGAACTTCACCAAGATCGTCCAGCGCCTGCCTGTGCGAATCAGAATCGACGCAAACCAGTCGGCGACATCGAGATTGCGTGTGGGTATGTCGGTAACGCCGACAATCCGTATAGTGAGCGGATAAGCATATAAGTCTGCATGTCGGGCGACGGCGTGATAGCTAAAGATTCTCACGGTGCTACACGGTCGTCGACGACACGGTTGTGCTCTTCAAGCAGGTGTCGATGTACAGAATAGCTTCCGACGCGCTCGTCGTCCGAGGCTACTGTCCCTGTCAACCGGGCTTGTGGACAGCCGGATCAACTGATTACATTCCTAAATATCGACGACACATGGTAAGCCGATATCGTCTGGCGTCGCTGCTGCAGTAACTGCACATTAGTTCACGTTGTCAGGCGTTTTCGCAATTAGTTCGACAAGATGTGCTTCATGGCGTCGTATCCGTCGAGCCCATGGGCGTCGCATCCCGAATGCGCTCCGCTAAACAACTTCTCGACACAGTCCACGTCGACCATCGAAAACGTGAACCCGACCGAAAAGTCGCAGCTTCCCAATGTCTTCATCACGATTTTAGACGCAGATGACGAGAGCCTGCTGGTCGGGCGGTCGAAAGCAGTCGCTTTCACTATGGCGAGCCGGCCGCTCCGCAATCTCAGAGTGGCCAATCGTCGTCGGCGAACCGGTCTTCGGGTCCGTGCTGCGACCCGCACCTGTCAATCACGAAGAGATGCGCCATCCAGAGTCGATCCGGCGGAACATAGGCCGCAGCGGATAACGGATCAGGAGCGTGCTCCGTGGCGATCGTGCGGACGGAGCACGGTTCGATATCCGAGACCTGTCGGCGCAATAAGGCTGCGAACGCATGACGCGGGACCGCACGTGTGGAAAGCGTGATCGCAGATGCTTTTCACTCCGCCCTAGCTCGTCGCCAAACCGGAGCACTCGCCGCAACGATCACCGGTCATGCGCCGTCGCCTGTTGTGGGAATGCACCGCCAACGAACCTGCAGAATCGCGATGATTTTGCTGCGTCTGTCGTTCAATTTGGTAGGCGACGCCCAACAAAGTTATTTAGATCATTTGCGATCCTGGGCTCTCGGATCCCGATCGATTCACTGACCGTCACGTCCGTTTTGGCGACTTGCCGCGCCAAACCGATTGGCTGAGTACGTCATTCGCGTTATCGAATATCGGGGATTGAATTTGATGTCCCACTTATCATTCATTTCGCGAACCTGTTAGAGCTGGGTAAGGCCCCTTCCTACGAGAATTTCAGGCAATCCTTACGTGAATTTCCCCTTTAGTTGCTTTCTTCTCGAGCCGTTTACTAGCGTAATCGATTGGAGAAAATGATGAAGAGGGAGTTGCGGTTGCAGGCGATGGCGACCATTGGGAGGGACAGCCATGCCCATCTGGCCGCGCCGCGCTATCTGTCACCGAAGTGCGTTCTTCTTCTACACGGCGGCGGCATACTAAGACGCGAGCAACGGCGGGAAAGCGTGGATCGGCGGCATGGTTGATGCGGACGGCACGTCCCCGAAGTGGCATGCCCAGGAATTCACACGACGTCCTAGACCTTTGCCGGTCGGCGTCTCTTAACTATCCATCTTGGAGCGCAGGAATGACAAACATCAGATCGCGACTTTCGCTGATCTTGGCGGCCCTTGGCGTGTTGTGTATGGCTATTGCATCAATCGCCCTACATGGTTTGGCAGAAGCCAACGAGCGCGCCGACGTTACCTACCAGGAGCTTATGCTTCCTGCTCAACATGGTTCCAATGCCTATCGGAATGGGCTCCTTATGGCGCTGCAAATAGCTGAAATCCAGCGGTTAAACGATTTGAACGCGAGTCAAGCGCAGTTTGAGGCGCTGGATCGGCTTGTTCCGATGGTGAAGAAGGACATTGAGTTGTTCAATAGCAGCAAAAAACCGGTTGCTCTGGAGAGCGCTGCATCGACCTTCGGGATCGACTTCGACAAGTGGATGTCTGCTCTGCGCAAGGCCGAGCAAGTCGCCAAAAGTGGCGACATATCTGGTTCATTAGACGTGGTGAAGAAAGAATCACGGCCTTATGGCCTTGCGGCAGTTCAGGACATGATGCAATTCACGACATTGCTCAATTCGGAAGCGGAGGCCGCGCACACGCGAGCGATGAGTCGGTATGCGACCATTCGCGCCTGGGTGATCGGCGCGTTGCTGATTGGCGGCATCGTGTGTGGACTAGTTGCATCGTGGCAGATGCGGTTGCTCGGTCGCAGCCTGACTGGCATACAGGAAACGCTGCATGACGCGAGTCGATCGCTTGACCTGACGAAGCGTGCTGAATCTTCGCGCAACGACGAGATTGGACGGACCGCATCGGCGTTCAACGAATTGATTGGACGCGTCGCTGGTGCAATGAGCGGTGTTCGAACTGCCGCTGGCGCGGTGCATACCGCTGCATTGGAAATTGCGTCCGGCAATGAGGACTTGTCGGCCCGTACAGAGGAGCAGGCTACTTCACTTGAGCAAACAGCTGCGAGTATGACGCAGCTAACTGAGACGGTGAAGCACAATGCGGACAATGCGCGGCAAGCTAACGTGCTCGCCTCGCGAGCGACCGGTCTAGCTGATACCGGCAACGATGCTGTGCAGGGGATGGTCCACACAATTGGTCAGATCAGTGGCAGCTCGACGAAGATCTCGGAAATTACGGGGGTAATCGAGGGCATCGCATTCCAGACCAACATTCTTGCACTCAACGCAGCGGTGGAAGCAGCCCGAGCGGGGGAACAGGGGCGCGGCTTTGCCGTGGTGGCAAGCGAGGTGCGCAGCCTCGCGCAGCGCTCGGCAGCGGCCGCGAAGGAAATCAAGGAACTGATCGGCTCGTCGGTCGCGATGATTCAGGACGGAGTGCAACAGGCGAGTGAGGTCGGTGCAACGATGGGGCAGGTGAAGCAGGCGATAAAGCAGGTGTCGGATATCGTCGGTGAAATCGCCGTGGCGTCGGAAGAACAGAGCCGGGGTATCGAACAGGTCCACCAGGCAGTCTCGCAGATGGACGAGGTGACGCAACAGAATGCCGCTCTGGTGGAGCAGGCTGCAGCGGCGGCCCATTCGCTTGAGGAGCAGGCGATCAAGCTCAAGGACGCCGTCTCCGTATTCAAGGTTGCCGATGCTGGACATGACCCCGTGCGAGGGGGGGCTCCTCTGAGTGGGCTCAGCACGCCTGCGCTGAAAACATCAGGAGTGAGACCGCAAACGAAGATGCCGGTGCAACGGGCTATTGCTTCTGCTGGCGTTGCTACGGGGACATCGGCAAGCTCTCGTGACAATGAATGGGAGACTTTCTGATGCGAATGTCAACCGGGAAGCCGAGGCTCCCGCTTCATGGGCAAGCACTGTGTCAGGAAACGACGAAACAGTCTCACGTATTTATGCCTGACCATATAACGATGCGACGGACGCTCGCGGACGCCGTATGTCGCCGCATCTTCCCGAAGCGTGATGACGGTAGCTTTCTATCATGATCAGGATCCTAATCGCAGACGATCATGCGCTTGTCCGTGGCGGCCTTAAACAGATCATAGCGACGACGAGCGACATCGTTGTCGCCGCGGAAGCCGGGCACGGGGGGGAAGTCCTCGACAAACTTCGCACCTGCACGGTCGACCTGCTTCTGTTGGACATGACGATGCCGCGCATCAGCGGTGTCGATCTGATCCGGCGCGTGCGTGCTGAGCATCCTTCGCTCCCCGTCCTGGTGCTGAGTATCCACGACGAAGCGCAGGTCGCCTCTCGCGCGTTGCGCGCTGGCGCAGCAGGCTATTTGACGAAAGACAGCGACCCGGATGTGTTTTTCCTCGCGATTCGCAAACTCGCTGCCGGCGGAAGCTTCATCGATCCGAAACTTGTCGATGCGATGGTGTTTGATACGCATCGCGGCGATATGCCGCCGCACGAAGTGCTGTCCGATCGCGAGTTTCGGGTGCTGCAGATGTTGGCCGCGGGCAGGAGCATCAACGAGATCGCAGACACCTTCTCGCTCAGTGCAAAAACGATCAGTACCCACAAGATGCGGCTGATGCGGAAACTTGCACTCGCGAATAACGCGGAGGTGATCCGATACGCGATCCGGTATGGATTGACGCCATCGGAGGTAGTGGGTTAGGGCGACGCTGCTCAAGCATTGACTTTCCGCAGACAAGGAGCCCAAGGAGCTGATTGGCTCGTCGGTCGCGATGATTCACGACGGGGTGTAACAGGCGGGCGAGGTCGGCGCAACGATGAGGCAGGTGAAACAGGCGATAAAGCAGGTGTCGGATAGCGTCCGTCAACGGCACGTTTCGCGATTAATGCCTCAAGTTCACGTCGCTGACATATGCACGAGAGCAGACCGAACGGTGAGGGGCGAATGCAACGAGAGCCGGCGCGCACAGTCCTCTCGACGAATCTCTCCTGCCGAATACGTCGTCAGTTGACCTGCAGGCCCAGTTAACGGGACCCACAAAGTGTCGAAGGCTAGCGTCGTTTTTGATGCTGAAATTCGGGGACATTTATTACGGGACCGCAAGAATGCTGGCGGACCGAGTATCGGGGCGACGACGGCTGGTGAATGCCTACCTGTCGTTGCGGGTATTGCCTGGCGACTCCCATCACCCCTCGCGGGACGAACTCCCGTAAGCGAGAGCGAGGGATGAAGTTGGTGGCTGGGCACCGTCGATGAGCACGGCAATTCCGAAGTAGCGCGCATCCTTCATTCACAGTCCGAGATGTTCGAGTACCCGGCAAGGGAAGTGAGGGCGGCGCGATATTCGCTCGCTGGTTTCGTCGCATCGTCAGTTCAGTTGCCTGTCCTTAGCTAGGTTGATCGTTATGACGTGGGAGAGTTCGTTGACATTTGATATTCATCACTGGACCGAGCAGTTCATCACCGTTGCGAGCGAAATAGACGATATTGCAATGGAGTTCCGGTTATCCAGTGGCAGCGGTAACTATAAAAACAACGCACCCAAACTGCTTCAGGCACTATCCGTACGCCTGCGAGACCTGACCGTCGAGATGGATGCAGCTGTCTCTGCGGACGTCGAGCGCAAAAGAGAGATTTTCAAGGCGCTCGCGGCGAGCGAGCATCAATTCCGGTCTCTCGCTGGGAACCTGCCCGCGATCATCGCTCGTTGGGATTGCTCCGGCAACTATCTCTACACCAATCCTTGGCATGAAGAGACTTTTGGCAAAAAAGCTTCAGAAATTGTCGGTACACGGATTCCGGAAATATACGACTCCATAAGCTCCGGCATCGCTGCGGTGGTGGAGAGCGGGAAAACGTCGCGGCTTTTTCGACAGATGGTCTACGACGAGCTATCGCGCGCGCGGATATACGAAGTCTCTCTCACACCTGAGAGAGACGAGGAAGGTCAAATTGTCAGCGTTCTCGGAATTGGTCGCGAAGTAACGGAACAAGCCGCGATCGAGCAGAAATTGGTGGCCAGTGAGCGTCACTTTCGCACGGTGGCTGAGAACTTGCCGAATTACCTCATGCGTTTTACCCCGCGCGCCCAAATCGTCTACCTTAACCCTATTCTGGCGACCTTCCTCCGTCTTGACACGCGTGATGTCGTTGGCAAGACGCCCAGACAGTTATCTCCCAAGGGTGGGCTTGACGAGTACGAACGCAAAGTGTTGGAAACGGCCAAAACTGGAAATGAAAACCATTTAGAGTTGCAGGTCATCACGGAAGAAGGGCACCCCGGTGTCCACGAAATTCATCTCGTCGCTGAGCACGACGAAAGTGGTGAGGTGGTATCCGTGCTGGGCATCGGTGACGATATCACCGCGCGCCGACGTGCCGAACAGGAACTTAAGCGAGCACTCGATTTCGCCGAAGGGATTATTGCAGCCATACCCGACATTCTGTTGGAAGTGGATCGTGACGGCCGATGCCTGAATGTCTGGACGAAAAACCCAGATAGGGTGGCAATGCGCTCGAAAAGGCTAACCGGCAAGACAGTCAATGAGGTATTGCCACAGGGACAGGCTAACTTGGTCATGCATGCCATCAGGGAAGCCGATACGCAGGGAGTCAGCTATGGCCACATCATTCTCGTCGACCTGCCGGGCGGCTCTCGACGGTGGTTTGAGTACTCGCTCGCGAAGAAGCCGGGAGAACAGTCTTCCGTCGACACGTTCCTTGTGCTATCGCGAGACGTCACAGCGCGAAGGCAGACAGAGCAGAAGCTTGCTGATCGGGAGCAGGAATTTCGGACCTTGGTTGAGCACTCGCCAGACACGGTCGCGCGCTATGACAGCGGTTTCCGGCGCGTGTATGTCAATCCTACATTTGCGGCACTCGTTCAAGGTGGAGAAGCGTCACTCATTGGCAAGACGCCTTCTGAATATCCAGGTGGTCCGTATTCGGCACTTCACGAGAAAAAGCTTAACGAGGTATTTACGACCGGGAAGGCGCTCGAGTTCGAATCGAAGTGGAGACGGGACGATGGAGTTGAGCTTTGCTATCTGATTAAGCTCGCCCCGGAGCTGGGGGAGCGCGGAACGGTAGTTCGTGTTCTGGCTGTGGGACGTGATATCAGCGAACTCCAGATGTCGCGCGAGAAGATCCACCGTATGGCCTACTATGACCAGCTTACGTCCTTGCCGAACAGGACGTTGTTTAACGAACGTCTGCGGCAGACGGTCACTGAGGCTGGCGCCTTTCATCGGTTGACCGGCGTCATGATGATCGACATGGATCAGTTCAAGGGTGTCAACGATACCTTGGGGCACGCAGCGGGCGACGAACTACTACGCGAGGCTGCCGTGCGCCTGATGGCCTGCGTTCGCACAAGTGATTCCGTGGCACGCTTCGGAGGAGATGAATTTGCTATTTTGCTACCTGCAGTGAGCGAGTGTCGTGTGCTGGAGCACATCGCGAAGGCGATCATAGACAGCTTCGATAAGCCCTTCCAGTTGAACGGGAAGGACGTGTTTGTCTCATGCAGTATTGGCATTGCGTTGTGTCCAACCGACAGCGTCGAGCCGGATGACCTGATGAAATACGCCGATTCGGCGATGTACCACGCGAAGCGTTCAGGCCGTCGCAGCTTTCGCTTTTACTCTAAGGAACTGACAGTCGAGGCAACTGCGCGCTTGGCTTTGGAGTCGGAACTGCGACGAGCGATTGCGGGGGCCGAACTCGAACTGCACTATCAGCCTAAGGTGTCGATTCGTGGCAATATCGTCGTTGGTTCGGAAGCCTTGCTCAGGTGGAACCGGCCAGGCGTCGGGCTTGTCCCTCCGAACGAGTTCATCCCCCTTGCCGAAGAAACGGGGCTTATCTCCGAACTAGGCTGTTGGGTGTTACGCGAGGCGTGCAAGACAGCCACTGAGTTGAACGAAGGTGAAGCGATAGTCCACCGAGTGGCGATAAATCTGTCCGCTAGACAGTTCCAGTCTTATGGTCTCGCGTCACATGTGAACGACATTCTTGTGGAGACCGGTTGCCGCCCCGAATGGCTGGAGCTCGAAATCACAGAAAGTCTGCTCCTTGCTGAGGATGAAGCCATTCTAAGTACGCTCAGCTCATTCAGAGAGATGGGACTAACGATTGCAATCGACGACTTCGGCACCGGTTACTCGTCGCTCAGCTATCTGACTCGCTTCCCGATCGATACGCTGAAGATCGACAAATCGTTCGTTCATCAGATGACGATAGATCGACGTCATGGGGAACTCGTGAAGGCGATCCTTTCCATCGCGGATTGCCTAGGTCTGCAAGTTGTCGCAGAAGGTGTGGAAACGCTGGAGCAGGCGGCTTTTCTAGAGGCAAACGGCTGCCGCATCGTACAGGGATTTCTGTACAGCAAGCCGATGTCGAAGGCAAGTATCCTGACGTTACCACGCTCTCTCGTGGTGCGCGAGACGTCGGTCTGAATCTAATGTGAAGCCCCGTGAATTGCGATTTGGCTGGGTACTTCCGAAAGTGTCTTGCCTTGGAAGAAGATGACTCATCGGTCTGATCGCAGCAACGGTCATAGCGAGCGGAATTCTGCACTGGCGAAATCGATAAATGATCCTATCTTTTTTGGAAGACTTTTCTGATTTCGATGAACAATAGATGTGGAGGGGTGGAGATCGGAAATCTTGCAATATTTGCTCGCGCAAAATCGTCTTCAACTAACGGGCATGGGAAAATCGCTAGTGCGGAGCCCTTGAGCGCCGCCGAGTGTAGCAGTGACTCGTTGTTGCTCTGTAGTGCTGGCTCGGCATCAATAATATTGGAAACATCTGGCCTGCGCAGTTCTATCCGTGTCTGACCGGACGACACGAATGTGAAAGTACAATGTGTTTAGAACGATGCCGATAGTGCATCGGATGACTGTAATGTTTGCATATTCTGGCGCTGCGACAAGAATGAGCCCAACCGCTGTGATTGGATGATCCACCAAACTCTCGTCGAGAATACGTTCGTGATTGGCGGGCACTGGGACGTTAATTCTTGCCTTCTCAAAATCGATAAGACGGCTGGATACGTAAATTTCAATTGTTATAAGTGGGTGCTAGTTGCGATATTCGAACATCGCAGCAGCAAATCTTCGATTTGCCATCCACATTGGTAAGCTGACTCTCAGGTTCCGCTCGGGCTCGCATTGGACATATACACGATCTGCTCAACGTCCGAGAGATCGTCAGGTATCCTGCAGGCTTAGTCATAAAATACGGCGCCGTTTTCGGTCAGGCTCAGACGACGGCTGGTCCTGCGCAGCAGGTGTCCGCCCACATGCCGCTTGAGATGCGAAGTGTGTTTGCTCATAGCTGCCCGGGAAATTTGGAGCTTTTGGGCTACAGCGGTAAAGCACTCCAATTCGACGGCAATTCAAAATACCTGATGCTAAACGACATGTCCACGTTAGGTCTTGTCGGAGGTGAGGCGCGAGGATACAAAAGGCCTATCATCGGTGCCCGAGACGAATCTCGAACAATGCAAGTGCAAACCGCCTCCGTCAAGAGCGTCGGATCTTCTCGAGCGCGACGTCGTCACAGTGAATTCTGCACTAAGTCTTTCGATGTTCTGAATGCAGGTGATTCACGCCAATGGGATCCTTCAGTTTTTGGATCGATCTCGTGAAGAGGTGCAGCCATAGTATCGACCACTATCTATTTCCGATAGAGGCTAAAGATGGAAAGCACTGATCCAATCGTGGAGCAATCAGTGTCGAGAAGCGACACACAGTTACTGGCGCTTACTACGCGCGCCAGGATGGTATCGGTGCCGACACCCATTCTAACGGTTCGGTCTCGACTCATATCGCAACGATGCGGATCAATGAAGTCATCTCTGCAGCCGAGCCGAACATGTTAGTTAGTCTGGACTTTCGCTCGATTCGATATGCTGACGTTGTTCAGCAACCGTACGTCACACTTCGGCGTCCATCGTTTAAACGACCACCAGAGAAACCAAGAGCAAGAGAGTAGTTCGTCCATAGTCGCTGGGTCCGTGATTGTTGATATCGCGCTTTCCACGTAGGGCGACATGCCCGTCGGCAGGATCTTCAGTCTTTAACCTCGTCGGGCGGTTCGTCGCTTTCGCACCACAGTGGTCCTGAAGAAAAGAATTTCGGAAAAGTATTCGTCTCGCCGTCTTCTGTCAATTCAGTGGGAGCAGAGGAGCATCGCTTCGAAAAATTGAACAGCGAGATGGGGGCATGCGCGATAAGTGACCGCGAAGGCATGGTCATAACTGGTGTGCTAGCGGAAACGTTTGGACGATGCAACGCAATCGTACGGAAGCATTTTCCCTGGTCAGAGTCTTGTTTAGGTAGCAAGCGAGCGTCCATATAATCGCTATCCGGAATGCAAATCGCATTTCGTGATGCCGCGCCGAAGGATCAGGAGATGGGTTCGGATGTGGTTTGGAGATTATGTAATATAAATAGGATGACGAATGAAAAAGTCGATTATTGGTTGTGCGGTGTTGGCCGCGGCATCAGCGGCCAATGCGCAGAGCAGTGTGAACCTGTATGGTCGGATTGATAATGGTGTTCAGTATGAGACGGGTTTGCCGACCGGAAATCGCTTCAGCACGCAGAGTGGTGATTGGGGTTGCTCGTGGTTCGGTCTTGAGGGAACGGAGGAACTCGGTGCCGGAAACAGGATGATCTTTAAGCTGGAAGGGCAAATCAATACTATGACGGGTGCTCTTTCAGGTAACCTTTTTGGCAGGCATGCGACTATCGGTATCGATAATGACCGTTTCGGCACATTCAAGATCGGTAATATCGGCGCTGGCGAATTGTCCCAGGATAGCTGGAATGTCGATCCGCAATTCATGCAGCGCTATGCGATTTCTACTCTCGTGCGCGCCCGCAACTGGGCAAGTGCTTCAAATGGTTTTGAATATCAGACCCCGAACTGGGGCGGCCTCATGTTCAAAGGCCAGTACGATGTAACGAACAACACGAGTTGGAATAGGGCGACGACGGCCACCGGGCAGGGACGAACGGATGGCATCGAAGCCTCATACACGTTTGGTAGCGGCCATGTTCGAGTCATTTATGACGAAGTGCGAGGTGCCGATGGTACCTTCAATGACGTTTATGCGCATTCTCGCTCACTGCTCGCGGGCGGAACTTACGTCCTTGGTCCTGTGCGGCTCTATGGCGGCTACCAACATCTGAGCGCGCCCAATGCGACAAATGCGAGCGTTGGCGTAACGAATGCGTCTCAGCCCGCAGGGGTATCGGCACCTACTTCCGTTGATCACGAGTGGATTGGCGCGGTATGGCAGGTCAACGCAACGGCCGCGCTGACGACGGGGGTGTTTCATGCAAATGCGAACCACGGCAACGGCAATGCAACGCTGTACACGGTTGGGGGAACGTATAACCTGTCAAAGCGGACGTTCCTCTACGCCGAGGCCGGATATGTGCACAACAGCTCTACGTCGAACATCAGCCTGAGCAATGGCCCATACGGCAACAACAACTTTGACGCCGCTACCAATACTGCATCGAACAGCAATCCGAACTATGGTCACAGTCAGGCAGGTGTGTTCACCGGCATTATGACGCAGTTCTGATTGCCACGCGGGCGAGTAACGAAGCGTTGACTCTTGCCCGCACAATTTCCCGTCGATTTTGACGGTGCGCTCCGGTGTGAACATTCCTCCACCCTGACATGCCGGGGCGCTTTCTGGCGTGTGCCCGTCGGTGTTTTGGCTCCTCAAACGGGCCGCACCGACGTCTTTTTTTAGGGACGCTTTCTCACCAAAGGGTGCCCATACTGGGGAATACCCCCGCTTCCGCCATCTTGAATGAGCTCTCGCCGCGTGCTAATGTGCCGTTAATACGTTATCGCTAACGTTAAGCTAACGCTGAAACCTGGAAGGCACTGGTGGGCGGAAGACAGTTGGGCAAATCCGGAGGGAGGAGACGGCTCGATGGAAAAAAAGATATCGAAAGCCTTGTTCAAGGCGAAAGCCTGCGAACTGTTCAGGCAGGTTGAGATGCTGGGCGAAAGCCTGGTGGTGACCGATCGAGGGCACCCCACGATCGAGATACGACCTTATCGGCCGCGACGCAAAAGCCCACTGGAGTCGTTGCGTGGCTCAATAGTTCACTACGATTTCAACGGCATCGGTGAGCAAGTCGCTGATTAGGGAGGGCGCTCATCGATGGTCACTCTTGACACCTATGCTGTTATCTACTGGCTGGGCGATTGCGCAGAGCTGAGCAACGCAGCTCGCGAGGCAATCGCGGATGCGCTCGACGGCGGTGAGGTGCTGATCTCGGCCATTAGCGTGCTCGAGGTCGCGCAGTTCGTCGAAATTGGACAGCTGGCGCTCTCGATGGATACACGTCGCTGGCTCGCTACCCTCACTTCGATTGAGGGCGTGCGAATGGTTCCTGTGGATACGGCAATTGCAATGCGCGCTGCGTCAATGTCGCCGGTGCTGCCGGTCGCTCAGCGGCTCATTGCAGCCACGGCGCGCACGCTAGGTGTTCCACTTGTCACGCCGGACCGTCGGGTGCGCGAACTCACGCATGTCGAAACAGTGTGGTGAGAGGGTCGAGGTTTCATCGCTATTGGAGTTGAGCGAGCGACTGTCGCGCTGTGTACCTGGCGGCAGGCAGGAGTCAGGGGAGCGGCACATAGAAGGGCCGCAACCTACGCAACACTGCCAAGCGCAGCGGCTATCCGACTGCCCGGGTTACTGTCGGGGAGTCGAATGATTGCAGGCAGCGTGCTGTTTAAATAGATACCAACGGAGTACCGCACATGTTTCAACCGACCGTCCGTCGCCTTCGTAGCCAGGAATGGTTCGACGATCCTTCGCACGCGGACATGACCGCGCTCTATGTCGAGCGCTTCATGAACTACGGCCTCACGCGCGAAGAGTTGCAGTCGGGCCGGCCGATCATCGGCATCGCGCAGACGGGCAGCGATCTCGCGCCCTGCAATCGGCATCACATCGAACTGGCCGCGCGCACGAAGGCGGGCATCCGCGATGCGGGCGGCATCCCGATGGAATTTCCCGTGCATCCCCTTGCCGAACAGAGCCGCCGGCCAACGGCCGCGCTCGATCGCAATCTCGCGTATCTCGGTCTCGTTGAAATCCTGCACGGCTTTCCGCTCGACGGTGTGGTGCTGACCACCGGCTGCGACAAGACCACGCCCGCGTGTCTGATGGCGGCCGCGACCGTCGACATGCCCGCTATCGTGCTGTCGGGTGGCCCGATGCTCGACGGCTGGCATCAAGGCAAGCGCGTCGGCTCCGGCACCGTGATCTGGCACGCGCGCAATCTGCTCGCGGCGGGCGAGATCGACTATGAAGGCTTCATGGAACTGACGACGGCCTCGTCGCCTTCCATCGGACACTGCAACACAATGGGCACGGCGCTGTCGATGAACAGCCTCGCGGAAGCGCTCGGCATGTCGCTGCCCGGCTGCGCGAGCATTCCCGCTGCGTACCGCGAGCGCGGGCAGATGGCGTATGCGACGGGCAAGCGGATCGTCGAGATGGTCCACGAAGATATGAAGCCTTCGCGCATCATGACGAAAGAGGCGTTCGAAAATGCGATCGTAATGGCGTCCGCGCTGGGCGCGTCGAGCAATTGCCCGCCGCATCTGATCGCGATTGCGCGGCATATGGGTATCGAATTGAGTCTCGCGGACTGGCAGCGTGTCGGCGAACAGGTGCCGTTGCTCGTCAATTGCATGCCTGCTGGCGAATATCTCGGCGAGAGTTTTCATCGCGCGGGCGGCGTGCCTGCCGTCATGCACGAACTGTGCGAAGCAGGCCTCGTACACGAATCGTGTATGACAGTATCGGGCCGGACGATCGGCGATATCGCCGCGAGTTCGGTGACAGGCGATCGCGACGTGATTCGCACGACAGCCGAGCCGCTCAAACATGGCGCGGGTTTCATCGTGCTGTCGGGCAACTTCTTCGATAGCGCGATCATGAAGATGTCGGTGGTCGGCGAGGCGTTCCGGCAAACCTATCTGAGCGAGCCTGGCCAGGAGAATACGTTCGAAACCCGCGCGATCGTGTTCGACGGTCCCGAGGATTATCACGCGCGCATCAACGACCCGTCGCTGGAAATCGACGAGCACTGCATGCTCGTCATTCGCGGCGCGGGTACGGTCGGTTATCCGGGCAGTGCGGAAGTGGTCAACATGGCGCCGCCTGCGGAGCTGGTGCGCCAGGGCATCACGTCGCTGCCTTGCATGGGCGACGGACGGCAGAGCGGCACGTCGGCGAGTCCATCTATTCTCAACATGTCGCCGGAAGCGGCAGTCGGCGGCGGCCTTGCGCTGTTGCGCACGAACGACCGCATTCGCGTCGATCTCAATGCGCGCAGCGTGCAGTTGCTCGTCGACGAAGACGAACTCGAGCGTCGCCGTGCGAGCACGACGTTCGAGATTCCGCCTGCGCAAACGCCGTGGCAAGAACTGTATCGCCAGACAGTCGGTCAGCTTTCGACGGGCGGCTGCCTTGAACCCGCGACGCTTTACCTGAAGGTGATTGCTGAGCGCGGCAATCCCCGACACTCACATTGAACGCTGAGCCTAGCCCGTTCTGTACAAGAGCACCGGCTCGATCTGATCAACGATTACGGAAGTACTTTCTATGGCCACATCATCTCAACCTGCCTTTCTGCCTCACGACGTCGAACAGGCGCTCCTCGTGGGGCGCGTGTGGCGTAAGACCGGAGAACGCGAGGGGCCTTGCGTCGTCGTTGTGCGTGCTGGCGAAGTCTTTGACATTACAGCCAGTACACCAACGACCGCTGACCTCTTCGAGCGCGAGGACATCGTGCAGTTTGCAGGAACTGTGGCAGGGGAATCGCTGGGGCCGGTCGACGCACTGTTGGCTTCAAACCAGCCGGGATCAGAGGCCCCAGCAGTACAGATGCTCGCACCTTGCGATCTTCAGGCCATCAAGGCATGCGGTGTGACGTTTGCGGTGAGCCTTATTGAGCGTGTTATTGAAGAGCAGGCAGGCGGCGATCCGGCGAAAGCAAAGGAAGTACGCGAGACCATTGTCGCCACGATTGGCAGCGACCTGTCGAAAATCAGGCCGGGCTCAGAAGCAGCAACGAAACTCAAAGCCGAACTCGGGCGACGCGGCGCGTGGTCACAGTACATGGAAGTCGGGATTGGCCCGGATGCCGAGGTCTTTTCGAAGTCACAGCCAATGTCAGCTGTGGGTTTCGGCGCAGATGTGGGGCTACTGCCATCATCAAGCTGGAACAATCCCGAACCGGAAATTGTGCTCGCAGTAAACAGTCGTGGAGAAGTGATTGGCGCGACCCTCGGCAATGACGTGAATCTGCGCGATATCGAAGGGCGTTCGGCGCTTCTGCTAGGGAAATGTAAGGATAACAATGGTTCCTGTGCAATCGGTCCGTTCGTCCGTCTGTTTGACAAGTCATTCGATATAGATTCTGTGCGTGCCGCGAGCGTCTCGCTGCGAGTGGAAGGACCAGATGACGGCTTCCTCCTCGACGGTGTCAGCCATATGCGCGAAATCAGCCGTGATCCGCTCGATCTTGTTGCACAGACGTGGGGTCGTCATCACCAGTATCCGGATGGGTTCATGCTGTTTCTCGGCACTATGTTCTCCCCCATCAAGGATCGCGATGCACCGGGCGGCGGTTTCACGCATCACCTGGGCGACCGGGTAACCATTTCGACGCCACGACTGGGCGCGCTAACTAATACGGTACAACTGAGCACGGAAATCGCACCCTGGCGATTTGGTGTGCGCGCCCTTTACCAGAACCTGGCGGTGCGAGGCCTGTTATAGGCGATGTCTCGCCCACGATCACTACTTCATTGGAATTGCCATGACTCAATTTGACAACTATATTGACGGCCAGTGGGTGCCCGGTGCGAGTGTCTCGTCAAACGTGAATCCTTCGAACGTCGAAGACATCATTGGCGAGTTTGCACAGGCTGATGCCGTTCAGACAGAGCGTGCCATCGGTGCGGCGCGAAAGGCGTTTGCACAGTGGTCGCTGTCGACGCCCCAACAGCGCTTTGACCTGTTGGACCTGGTGGGGAGTGCCATTCTTGCTCGCAAGGCGGAACTCGGCCGGCTTCTTGCCCGTGAAGAGGGCAAGACGCTTCCTGAAGCGATCGGCGAGGTCGGGCGCGCTGCTCAGATCTTCAAGTTCTTTGCGGGCGAAGCGCTACGCATGGGCGGCGAATTGGTTCCGTCAGTGCGCCCGGGCATGACGGTCGAAATTACACGCGAGCCCATCGGTGTGATCGGACTTGTGACACCCTGGAACTTTCCCATCGCCATTCCTGCGTGGAAGATCGCACCAGCGCTTGCCTATGGCAACACCATCGTCATCAAGCCCGCTGACCTGGTACCTGCGAGCACATGGGAACTGGTCAAAATGATTGCCGACGCCGGTGCGCCCGCAGGTGTTATCAACCTTGTGATGGGCCGAGGCTCGGTCGTTGGTGAAGTCATTGTAACTTCACCGGATGTGGATGCGGTGAGCTTTACGGGCTCAGTCGCGACGGGGCGTGCTATCGGCGCAAAGTGCTTTGCCTCGGGCAAGAAGTTTCAGCTGGAGATGGGTGGCAAGAACCCAATGGTCGTACTCGATGACGCTGACCTCGACGTCGCTGTCGATGCTTGCATCAACGGAGCATTCTTCTCGACTGGACAGCGTTGTACAGCCTCAAGCCGTCTCATTGTTACTGAAGGCATTCATGACCGTTTCGTCGAGGCAATGAAGACTCGCATGCAGGCATTGAAGGTAGGCGATGCGCTAGCCGAAGGCACGCACATTGGGCCAGTAGTTGACGAAAAGCAGCTTCAGCAGGACGAGCGCTACATCGCAATTGCACGTGAAGAAGGTGGCACTGTGTTTGGTGGCGAACGGCTTGAATACAGCACGACCGGTTATTTCCTCGCACCGGCTCTCGTGACCGGCACGAGGCCGGCTATGCGCATCAATCGTGAAGAGGTTTTTGGACCAGTCGCCTCGGTCATCAAGGTCAAGAATTACGAGGAGGCGCTGGCGGTGGCGAACGATACTGAATTCGGTCTTTCTGCAGGTATCTGCACGACTTCGCTCAAATATGCGACCCACTTCCGCCGTCACGTGCAGGCAGGGATGGTTATGGTTAACACCGCAACAGCCGGAGTGGACTATCACGTGCCGTTCGGCGGGAGGAAAGGTTCAAGCTACGGCCCACGCGAGCAGGGTAGCTATGCGCGTGAGTTTTATACGGCTGTCAAAACCGCCTACATCAATCCGGGCTCTCTGTGATTGAAGAGCGCAGTCGCGGCGATTCGCGGTCCAACGTAAACGGTAAATCAGCTGTGTAGGCGGGAGTAACCAAACTGGCCACTGTCTGATGCTTTCGTCCTGATTTCATTTCCATCGTGCAAAATTCCAAAAGGTATGCCATGGTAAAAGATTTGGTTGTCTGGGGCGTGTTGGGCACCGCAGGGATCAACGACAAGGTTGTCCCGGCTATGCACCGAGCAACAAATTGCCGGATAAAAGGCATTGCGTCACGAACTCCGGAAAAGGCCAGGGAAGCAGCGACCAGGTATGGCGTACCTGTCGCCTACGACAGTTACGAGGCGCTTTTGGCCGACCCGGAAATCGATGCCGTGTACATCCCGTTACCCAATCACCTTCACATGGAATGGACCATCAAATCCGTCGAGGCTGGCAAGCACGTACTGTGTGAGAAACCGATCGGACTGGATGTAGGACAGGCTGAGCGACTGATCGCTGCACGTGACAGGACCGGTCGATGCATACAGGAAGGATTCATGGTTCGTACCCATCCTCAATGGTTAAAGGTGCGAGCCTTGATTGAAGACGGCGTGATTGGCGAGTTGCGGGCGGTGAGCGGCACCTTTACCTATTACAACACCGACCCGGGCAATATCCGAAATCAGAAAGAATTTGGTGGCGGCGGTCTGTTAGACATCGGCTGCTATCCCATCACGACCTCGCGCTTTACCATCGGGCGTGAGCCTCGGCGGGTTGTTGCGCTCATAGAGCGGGACCCTGTGTTCAAGGTGGACAGGCTTGGTTCTGTCCTGATGGATTTCGACGGTGTACAAGCAAGCTTCCTTTACTCGACACAGATCCACAATTACCAGCGGATGCAATTCCACGGCACTAAGGGGCGGATCGAAGTCGAAATCCCATTCAATGCGCCTAACGATCGACCAACGCGTCTGTTAGTTAGCGAAAACAGTGCGGCCGGTGATACAGAGCGCTGGCTGGAACTTCCGGTATGCGATCAATATGGCGTGGCAGCTGAAGTATTTTCAGAAGCGATATTGAATAAGCGTCCAGCCGCTGTTTCATTGGAGGACACACTGTCAAATATGCGTGTGATCGATGCTATTTCTCGCTCAGCCCAATCAGGCAGCTGGGAGACTATCTGAGATAGGTCTGTACTCACGTGATGGATCCAGATACCTGCGTGTAAATGCTGATACACGGTCATTTAGATAGATGACACGGTGAGTCAGTCAATATATCAAGATGACAAATTTCAATACGATAAGCACTGCGAATAATATGTGATTTTTAGGTAATTAAATAAGCATTATTTTCGTATTCAGTCGGATTTTCAACGCTAATCATTTTATTTCGAAGACCCTGCCGCGATTCCGCTCCAGGCATGGTCGTTAAAAAAGGAGGAGAAAAACATGAAGTTCGGTTTGAAAAATTGTGGCATTGCCGCTCTCGCTCTGGTCGCATCGATATCAGGGATGCCCGTCATGGCTGACACTATCGTCCACATACTTAGGGCAGAGGTACCCAATAACGAAAAAGCAATCTACAACGAGGCAATTGGTGAATTCGAGAAGGCACATCCGGGAGACAAGGTACAGATTAGCTATCTTGCGAATGAGGCCTACAAGCAGAAACTGACTACGCTCCTTCAATCAAACAACAAACCAGACATCATCTTTAGTTGGGCAGGTGGAGTGTTGTCTGAGCAGGTTCAGTCTGGCGTACTGCAGGACATTACTCCCAAGCTGAACGGTCCGTGGGCTGCCAGTTTTTCTCCGGCTAGTGTTGGCGCGTTTACCGTAGACGGCAAAGTTTACGGGGTTCCACTGGGTACGAGCGAGGTAGTTTTCTGGGTAAACAAGACCCTCGCCGCAAAGGCAGGGATCGATTACAAGGGAATCAAAACGTGGCAGGACTTCCTGGCGGCAGTGAAGAAGGCGAAGGCTGCTGGGGTTACACCGATCATGGTCGGCGGCAAGGACAAATGGCCGCTTCATTTCTACTACAGCTACCTGATGCTGCGCGAAGCGGGCAAGGCTGGGATGCAATCTGCGTTCAAGGGCGAAGGTAAGGGCTTTGCCGCTCCAGCCTTTGTAAAAGCAGGTGAGGAGTTCAAGCAGCTCATCGACCTTAATCCGTTTGAACCGGGCTTCATGAGTCTGACATTTGAGCAGGCAAGCGGGCAGTTTGGCGATGGCAAGGCCGTTTTCCACCTGATGGGTGACTGGGATTATGGTACCCAGAAGGCAAATTCCATCAGTGGCAAGGGGATCGCAGACGAGAATCTTGACACTATCCGCTTTCCGGTCGTCACGGGAGGGGCGGGGCAATATACCGATACGTTTGGCGGCGTTACCGGTTGGGCTGTCGTGAAAGATGCAAAACCTCAAGCAGTGGAGTTTCTCAAGGTCCTGAGCAGTTTGAAGTATCAACAGGAGGGCGCGGCAGGTGGGAGCTTCATCCCTATTGTGAAAGGTGCCGACACAGCGTTGACCAAGCCGTTTTTCAAATCAATGGCCAAGGATGTTAGCGCATCAACTTACCACCAAAACTTTCTCAATGAAGCGTTGGGCGCCAATGCGGGTGAAGTATTCAATGATGCTGCCGCTGACTTGGCACAGGGCGTGACTTCGCCTCAAAAGGCGGCTGAGAGTATCCAGAACGCGTGGTCGATGCGCTGACCGAATCGGCGCCAAGGCCTAGGGGCATTTGGCGCCAACCCGCTCAACACACAGGATAGGTCAGATGACGACTTTACACCGGATAGGTCAAGTGTCGGCTTCCAATGCCACGAAGACCTCATCGAGGGCCGGGTTTGCGCGCATTTTTCGTGGGCAAACGGCCGCGCTAATTATTATGCTGCCGCCTGCGTTGACGCTATTCACTCTCTTCGTTGCGTGGCCCTTCATCGACGCAGCTTACTATAGCGTTTTCAAGTGGAACGGTTATGGCTCGCCAACCGACTTCATCGGTTTGGGGAATTTTAAGCAAATATTCCAGCATGACGTGTTTTTCCGCGCTGTTTTCAATGCGCTCATCATACTGTTTGCTTCGCTATTTATTCAGCTTCCATTTGCACTTGGTCTAGCGCTACTAATTTACAAAAAAACGCCGACAAATGCGGTATTTCGGCTATTTTTCTTTCTTCCTTTCATTATCGCTGAGATCGCATCTGGCTTGATCTGGGGCTTTATTTTCGACGGCGACAGTGGACTGGCGGCAGTGATTACGCATGCGCTGCATACTCAGCCCTATTTCCTGTTGACGGATCGAACCTGGGCGTTCTTCGGAATCACATTGGTCGTGATGTGGAAGTATTTTGGTTTTCACATGATGATTTACGTTGCTGCATTGCAAGGCGTGCCCGTGGAACTCGTCGAAGCAGCGAGGATTGAGGGGGCAAGACGGTGGCAAATTGTTACCAATGTGTTAGTGCCTATGATCAAGCCAGCAATCGGCGTCAGCGTGTTCTTTGCAATTGTCGGCTCATTGCAATTGTTCGACGTTGTTATCCCTTTGACAAATGGCGGACCTTCAAACGCGACACACACGATCGTCACTTACCTCTACACATTCGGTTTAACGCGGATGCGAATTGGTTTCGGCAGTGCAGTAGGTGTCATTCTTTTCGTTGTCGCATTTTCTATCTCGCTTCTTTATCAGCGCTATCTCGTGCGGAGGTCTGCACAATGAAAAGTCGCAGTCTTATCTTCAATATTGTCCGGGTGACATTCCTGCTGTTAGTCACCGTGTTCGTGCTCGGTCCATTAGCCATTGCTCTCCTCGGCGGGTTTAAGACTAATGGTGAGTTACAGAACAATCCACTTGGACTCCCATTTGTCTGGCATCTTGAATACTACGGCTCAATTCTGCAGAGTCATAGCTTCTGGCGGTACATGGGGAACTCGTTATTCGTCTCGACAGCCACCGTTACGCTGACGCTGGTCGTTGCGGCTGCGGCCGCATATGTGTTCGCACAATTGCGTTTCTTTGGCGTGCGCATGTTGGAAACCTATCTGCTCGCTGGCCTCGTATTTCCGTTTGCTACGGCGATCCTGCCGCTTTTCATCAAGGTTCGCGACCTTGGGTTGCTTGATAGCTACTGGGGATTAATCCTGCCGCAAACAGCTTTTGGCCTCTCTCTTGCCATCATGTTGTTCAAGACCTTCTTCGAACAGCTGCCACCGGAGCTCTTCGAAGCAGCATATGTAGAAGGTTGTGGTTATCTGCGGTTTTTCTGGCAGTTCACGTTACCGCTTTCCACGCCAATCCTCGCGACCGTTGGTGTTTTCGCCTTCGTACAAAGCTGGAACAACTTTCTACTGCCACTGGTAGTCGTTGATTCCCGAAGTCTCTATACCTGGCCACTCGGCATGATGCAGTTTCGCGGGCAATACCTCGTCGAATGGAACCGAACGCTTGCGTTCGTTACATTGACTATCCTGCCGGCCATTGTGTTCTTTTTTGCCGCGCAGAAATACATCGTCGCTGGGCTGACCGGCGGCGCGGTCAAGGGATGACCGGAGCACAAACCAAGATAGCTGGAGAGAAATTTATGGCAGCAGTTACGCTGACGCGCATCAACAAGACGTTCGGTGAAACCGAAATTATCCCGGACCTAACGCTTTCCATCCCGGACGGTTCGTTTACTGTACTGGTTGGTCCGTCCGGTTGCGGTAAGTCCACGCTGCTTCGAATGATCGCGGGCCTGGAACAGCCGACCACTGGGGCAGTCTCTATTGGAGAGCGGGATGTTACACGTGAGGAGCCGTCCGAACGTGGTATCTCCATGGTCTTCCAGTCTTACGCTCTGTTTCCGCATATGACCGTGGAGCAGAATATTGATTTTGGTATGCGACTCGCCAAGATCCCTCGGACGGAACGTCAAACACGTGTCTCAGCGGCGGCAGAGGTCCTGCATCTCACGCACCTGCTGAAGCGCAAGCCGATCGCACTATCAGGTGGGCAACGACAGCGGGTCGCAATCGGGCGTGCGATAGTTCGCAACCCTGCGGTTTTTCTGTTCGATGAGCCACTTTCAAATCTGGACGCAGCGCTGCGTACCCAAATGCGCGTGGAGCTGGCTGATCTTCACGAAAGAATCAAGGCAACGATGATTTACGTGACGCACGACCAGGTCGAGGCGATGACGCTTGCTGATCAAATTGTCGTTATGAACTCAGGTCGTATTGAGCAGGTCGGTTCGCCGCTAGAACTCTATGATGCTCCGAGGACCTTATTCGTAGCCACCTTTATTGGATCGCCGAGAATGAACTTGATCTCGGGCGAAAGTGCCACGCGGGAGGCCGCTGCCACTATCGGAATTCGTCCCGAACATATCGACCTGTACATAGACGCTGACGACGGCACGGGAGACTGGAGTGGTCGCCTTCGTTTCGCGGAACATCTTGGCAATGAGACGATTTTTTACGTGGAATCCGATATCGGCGAAATTATCGTCCGACGAAACGGTCACCATCATCTGAAGACCGGAACAACGGTCCGCATGGTACCCGATCGCAAACATCTGCACCGTTTTGACGAAGACGGGATTCGCATTCCTGCAGTGACTCCACCAGGAGATTTGTGCGGGTATGACGAGTCGCTGGAAAAAAACAGGTAGATCCACTCGTGCGGCGTCATGCAGTCATGTAGTGATGCTGCATTGTCAATCGCAATTGTTGTTTGGAGGGTTTGACCGTGAACGAGACGTCACCCGTGAAAGTCGGGATCATCGGCGCTGGGAACATAAGCGCGACTTACGTGGCAAACCTGCAGACTTTCGACTTTCTCGACGTGAAGTCTGTTTGCGCGGTCCATGAGCAGCATGCCAAGGCGCTTGCCGAGCAGTTTGACCTGCAGGCTACGAACTTGGACAGTCTGTTGGCGGATTCCGAGATCGAGTTGATCATCAATCTGACAACACCAGTCGCGCATTACAACATTACAAAAATGGCACTGCTCGCCGGCAAACACGTCTATTCGGAAAAGCCCCTGGGAATTTCAATGAGTGAGGCCGATGAATTGATGTCAATAGCACGTACCCGTGATCTGCGACTCGGGTGCGCGCCGGACACGTTTCTCGGTGGTGGCCACCAGTTGGCTCGTCGCCTATACGACGAGGGGCGCATCGGCGAGGCAATCAGTGCAACTGCGATGGTGCTGTTGCCTGGACATGAGCAGTGGCATCCTAATCCTGGGTTCTTCTACGGACCGGGAGGAGGTCCCATGCTGGATATCGGTCCCTATTATGTGACCAGCCTCGTTACGTTACTTGGGCCGGTTAAGGAGGTGTTCGGGGCGGCAAAGATTACGCGTATAGAGCGCAAGGTCAAGACCGGTCCGCGAGTAGGGGACGTCATCAAGGTGCTCGTGCCGACGCACGTAACCGGGGTGATGGAATTTCATTGTGGAGCAACAGCAACTGTGGTGACGAGCTTCGACGTGCTCAAACACAAGCATAATCCTATCGAGCTCTATGGGAGTCTTGGATCCATGCTGCTTCCTGACCCGAATGAGTTTACGGGTAACGTCGAGATATTTTCGGAGGGTGCGGAAGACTGGGAAAAGGTGCGGGTTGATCATCCTTATGTTGAAGGCGTTCCGGGCTACCACGGCCTGCGCGGCTTGGGTGCCGCAGAGATGGTTGCGGCCCTGAGAGCCGGGCGTCCTCATCGCGCTTCAGCCGATCTTGCGTTTCATGTACTGGAAATCATGACTGCATTTGAGCGGTCGGCGAAGTCAAGAAAAATCGTGAGGATTGACAGCACTTGCGGCCGCCCGACGCCCATCCCATGCGACCTGAGTGAAGGCCTGTTTGACTAGACTCCCCACCTGGCAGTCGAGATGAATTGCCAGGTTCCTCGTGCAGATTGAAAATAGCGGAGAAGTCCACCCCAACTTCAATGTTGCCCATCGGGCTGTGGCGAAAAACGACCCGTTCGACGCATGTGCTGCATACGAGGTGATTCTCGTGCTATGTGAAGATGCTGGGCCGGCGGGGTTGGCCGTGGCGGGCAGAAGTTGACTGAAGGTTTGGCACGTGACAGCACGGGAGCAGAAGTGCGGCGTGTTCAATACGCGCTAGAGCCACCTGAAAGCTGGGCTCGGTGTTTGACCGCTCGAATACGCTGCCGTCTTGGCAGTAACGTCACCACGAGCAGCGGGGGCTGGAGTTCCAGGCAGAGGGGCCCCCAGGCGCGTCTCAGTGTACCTTCAAACTTGCGCTTGACTACGCTTTGTTTCGACTTCGCGCGTCGCCTTTCCTCGACGATTTGTTCCCTTACTTCGTGAATCGGGCACTCGGCCTGTCGAGTGACGGATCACGAGTTCGGCAGGAAGTGTAATCCGTGCGGCGGCCGCTTCGGTGCCATCGATGCTGGCAAGAACGGTATTGACTGCTGCTCGTGCCATTTGCTGGAACGGTTGCCGGATCGTCGTAAGGGCTGGATGAACCTGTGCCGCCATAGGGATGTCATCGAATCCGATGACAGAGATGTCGTCAGGTACGCGCAGGCCAGCCTCGCGCACAGCGGCGATAGCGCCAAACGCGCTGAGGTCATTTGCGGCAAAGATGGCGGTTGGTGGATCTGCAAGCTTGAGCAGGTGCGACGCTGCTTCAAAGGCTTTCATCTGGGAGAGGTCACCCATGGTAACGAGGGCGGAATCACGGGGCAAGCCGAACTGGACGATCGTGTCGTCGTAGGCTCTGCGACGATCCCTTACCCCTTCAATCGTTTCGTCGCCGGATATGAAGGCAATGCGCCGATGTCCCAAGCCGGCGAGATGCTCGACGGCAAGACGAGCGCCCCCGTAATTGTCAACGGAAACCGACGGAAAACTTGTCAGCGATCCGCGTTGATCGATGAGAACGACAGGGACGTGAGCTGCAGCCAATGCGTCGAAATACGTCGATTCTCTCGGAAGAATGGCGACGACCCCGTCTGCGAATTGCTGAAGAAGATTAATCACGCTTCGATGAGTAGCCCGATCCTCGTCAAAGATCGTGTAAACCAGTGTTTCGTAGCTAACTGCACGAGCCGCCCGGCCAACGCCGAGTATCAGTTCACTCGCAAACTGATTGTCGAGCATCGGCGTGATGATCCCGAGAATGCCGTTACGGCCGCCGGAAAGCTTTTGTGCGCTGCGATTTACGACGTAGCCGATGTCGGCGGCAATCCTTAACACCTCATCTCGCGTCTCACGCGACACGCCAGGGCGATCGTTAAGTGCACGAGACGCCGTCATCTGCGATACCCCAGCAATCTGTGCGACATGCGCGAGGGTGGGATTTTGCTTGTTCATGGCCGAATAGGATCCGGAAAACGCGGTTTCGCCTTGATGGGGCGCGATGCGCGAAGGACATGCTTGTAACGGTAGCAAGACGTTATCGCTAGCACAAGTTTGTACTTTATAACATTGTACCAGTAGCTGGGTGGCCGACTTGCGAAATGCGCCGGGAAACGTTATGTGGAAATTCGCCTCCGGTACGGCGGCTGGCATCGGGCGGGATGGCACTGACTGTCGTACACCGCCGGAATCATGGGTAAACCCTCATGGTGCCTTGGCCGCCATCGAACTAACATAAATTAACGTTAGCGATAACGTTATAGGTGAGAAGCAAACATCAACCGAGGAGACGAAAATGAAGTGGTTTACAGGCCGCAAACACGCGTCAATCCACGGCGTCGCGGCATTGCTGTGTGCTGCAACCGCGGCATGGACTGGGACCGGAAATGCTCAATCGTCGAAGACGATTACCACGTGGGATCACCAGACCGATGGCAACGGACCCAAGGTCGTGCGCGACGCCTCCGACCGCTTCGAAAAACAGAATCCGGGCTACAAGGTCGAGGACTCACACGTGCTCAACGATGCGTACAAGGCCAAACTGAAGGTGGCATTCGGCGCGGGACAGCCTCCTTGCCTGTTTGACACGTGGGGCGGCGGACCATTGCGCGAATACGTTAAGGCGGGGCAGGTCGTCGACCTTACCCCGTATCTCCAGAAGGACCCCGCGTACCGTGACCGGTTCCTGTCGACGTCATGGCGTGCTGTTACTTACGACAACAAGATCTACGGAATCCCGACCGAGAACGTTTCGGCAGCGGTTATCTTCTATAACAAAGACCTCTTCAAGCAGTACAACCTTACGCCGCCAGCTACGTGGGGCGACCTGATGAATGTCGTCAAAACGCTGCAGTCTCACGGCGTTGCGCCATTCGCGCTCGCGAACAAGAACAAGTGGACCGGGTCGATGTACTACATGTATCTCGTCGACCGCGTCGGTGGGCCGGAGGTATTCCGCAAGGCAGCAGAACGTCAGCCCGGAGGCAGTTTTGCCGATCCCGTTTTCATCGAGGCGGGCAAATACATTCAGCAACTGGTTAAGACTGGTGCGTTTGCGCCGGGCTATAACGGGCTCGACTATGACATTGGTGCATCGCGGCGCCTGCTTTACTCCGGTCGTGCAGCAATGGAGTTGATGGGAGGATGGGAGGCAGCGACCATCCAGAAGGAAAACCCCGCGTTCTACAAGAAGCTCGATTTCTTCCCATTCCCAAGCGTGCCGGGCGGTAAAGGTGATCCCCGCGATGTAGTCGGAACCGTTGGCGACAGCTTCACCAGTATTGCGGTGCAGTGCAAAGACCGCGATGCCGCTTTCAAGCTGATCAAGACGCTCACCGACGACGAGTCGATGAAAGCTCGGGTTTCAGATGCACGTATCCCGCCCGTCAAGAACATTACGGTGACGGATCCGTTCCTCAAGAGATTGCAGGAGCTGGTTGCACAAGCGCCGAACGTGCAGTTGTGGTACGACCAGGAGCTTCCGCCGAAGCTGGGAGAGTTGCACAAGGATACTTCGCAGGCACTCTTCGGCCTGTCGTTGAGCCCGGAAGCTGCAGCGCAGCAGATGGAAGCGGCCGCCAAGGCTGATGCTGGCGGTAAATGAAAATGATTGCCCGGCGACATGACGGGCCAGGAGACACTTGTGAACATTGCAATCCCGCTTGAGCCGCAAAGGGCTCAACGACTGCAGTCAAGATGGCTTGTCATCGCGGTTCTTCTTGCACCGTCGGTCGTCTTGTTGTCGGTTTTTCTGATTTATCCATTGTTGTCGAGTTTCCAGTTATCGACTCTGGACTGGAACGGCTTGGGAAGCAACGCGCGCTTCGTTGCGCTCGATAACTGGGTGCACCTTGCCCACGACGATGTTTTCTGGAAGGCACTCGGCAATAATCTGCTTCTTGGAATTTTTTCGATTCTCATACAACTGCCTATTGCACTTGCTCTTGCCGTTTTGCTCGATAAGGCGGGGCGTGGCTCGCGGACGCTCAAGATTCTGTATTTCCTGCCGCTTCTGATGTCGAGTGTGGCAATTGGGGTGCTGTTCAAGAATGTTTATGACCCGAATTTTGGTCCGCTGAATGTCGCGTTACACGCGTTTGGTCTGGACGGACTGGCGAAGGATTGGCTTGGCGACACGCATTACGCCCTCGCGTCAACGATTGCCGTCATCTGTTGGCAAAACATTCCCTTCTACATGATTCTTTTCCTCGCAGGACTGTCGTCCTTCCCTGCGGAGATCGGTGAAGCGGCCTGCCTCGATGGCGCATCGGAATGGACGATTTTCTGGCGAATGAAGTTGCCTCACCTACAAGGGACAGTCAGGACAGGTGCGCTGCTGGCTATTATCGGTTCACTGCGCTACTTCGACCTGATTTACGTGATGACGGGTGGGGGGCCGGAGAGTTCGTCTGAAGTGATGGCGACATACATGTACCGGACTGTATTCAGCTCGTTCCAGCTCGGCTACGGTAGTGCGATTGGTTCAGCAATGTTCATTATCGTCGCAGTTGTTGCCGCGGCAGCGATGCGCGTAACCAACCGGTTTGCAACGGAGGTCTGACATGATTCGGTCTGCAACCTACGGAGGCAAGCAGTTTCGTCCCGGTATCTTTCTGCTGGGACTGGTCTGGCTTGCAGTAACTACGTTGCCGTTTCTCTTCGTTGTGGCGACCAGTTTCAAGACTCAGGAAGAGACCTATTCGGAATCTGTATGGGCATTGCCCTCACACCTGGACTTCGGAAACTATCTGGATGTCCTTCGAGGTTCGTTCTTCACGTACCTTGGAAACAGCTTCTTTGTTGTTGGGGTCTCGGTCACGCTCATCGTCCTGTTTAGCGCAATGGCGGCCTACGTGTTCGCGCGCCTGCCTTTTCGCTTGAACAAGCCGCTTTTCGGTCTCGTTGTGGCTGGCATGATCGTCCCGTTGCATGCAACGTTGGTCCCGATCTATCTTCTGATTCGAAACATCGGGTTGTATGACACGAAATTTGCGCTCATCGGTCCGTATGTAGCCTTGAGTCTGCCGATCTCTATTTTCATCCTGACCGAGTTTATGCGTCAGATCCCGCGCGAGCTCGAGGAGGCAGCACAACTCGATGGCTGTGGGCCCTTCAAGATCTTCTGGCGGATCTACTTCCCGCTGTCAACACCGGGTCTTGCAACCGTGGCGATCTATAACGGCATTGCACTCTGGAACGAATTCATCTTTGCCTATGTTCTGACGTCGACGCCGGAACATCGAACCTTGCCTTTGGCGTTGTGGGATTTCCAGGGGCAGTACTCTTCGAATATTCCAGCAATGCTTTCTGTCGTGACGCTAACTTCGTTACCTTTGATTCTTGTGTACGCATTTGGCCAGGAACGGATTATCAAGGGGATGATGGCTGGATCATTGAAAGGATAGAAGGGCAGCGACATTAGGGAAGCAGAGCATAGCCCGGATTCGGTCAATGTTTTGCTAATTGTTTGGTCAACGTGTTTTAGTGACGAGTGGCATATAAATTGCCATCTTCGGCGAGCGAGTGAGTCATGGCTAGCATTACTCTTTCAGCAGTTCAGAAAGCCTACGAAGGCAATCCGCCTGTGATTCGTGATGTGAATCTTGAAATCGGAGTTAATGAGTTTTGCGTATTTCTTGGTCCATCGGGGTGCGGAAAGTCAACGCTGTTGCGCATGGTCGCAGGTCTGGAGGAGATTACCGCGGGTGAACTCCGTATCGACGGCAAGGTGATGAATCATGTGCACCCCTCCCAGCGTCGGGTTGCGATGGTTTTTCAGAACTACGCACTCTATCCGCACATGAGTGTGTATGAAAACATGGCTTTCGGACTGCGCCAGGCGAAACTCGATAAAGACACGATCGACCGCAAAGTCCGTCAGGCGGCGCAGGCATTGCAACTGGAGAAATATCTTGACCGGCGACCTGCCGCGCTGTCCGGTGGCCAGCGTCAGCGGGTTGCAATTGGACGGGCGATTGTGCGCGAACCCGGCGTTTTTCTTTTTGATGAGCCGTTGTCAAACCTCGATGCGTCACTTCGGGTTCAAACCCGTACCGAAATTGCACGCCTTCACAGGGAATTCAACAGCGCAAGCGCAATTTACGTAACGCATGATCAGATCGAAGCGATGGCACTTGCCGACAAGATCGTGCTTTTACACGCGGGCGCAGACATGGAACGACATGGCAGCGTTGCGCAAGTCGGTGCTCCACTGGAGTTGTATCACCGTCCTAAAAGTCGGTTCGTAGCGGGGTTTATCGGGTCGCCGAAGATGAACTTTTTCCCAGGCACCATTTCGTCGATTACGAACGCTGGTGTTGATGTCCGCCTGATCACGGGCGATGTAATTCATGCTGCCGTCGATGGTAGCAAAGCGCGCATGGACATGAACGTGACAGTGGGCATTCGACCTGAGCACCTTCATCTTGATGCTCAGGGTGGCAAACGGCAATCAATCCGAGGAAACGTCCGTCTCGTTGAGCGATTGGGTGAGCACAGCTACGTTCACGTAGCGATAGGTGAGAAGGCGGACCCGATTATCGCGAAACTCCCCGGAGATGGTGGGGTTTCGTTTGATGAGCGGATCACGCTCTGTGCTTCTCCAGAGGAGTGTCACGTTTTCGATGATCAGGATATGGCTCTGAACCGCCTTGATACTGTCGTTGCGCCGATGACGGCTATTCGCCTCGTCTAGGGTCAGGCAGGCCGCAGCTGTTTAGCATTTCGCTCAACATTACTGTTTCTAATGGAATTTCTATGTCGTACGCGATCTATCCGAGTCTTCAGGACAAGACTGTAGTCATCTCAGGCGGTGGGACCGGCATTGGCGCCGCCATGGTTGGAGCGTTCGCTGGACAGGGCGCGCGGGTGTACTTTCTGGATGTCGCGGAGGTGGAGTCGCGTGCTCTCCAGGATTCACTGAGCCATGCGTATCATCCGCCGCAGTTCCAGCGCTGTGACCTTCGGAATGTGGATGCAATTGCCGAAGTGTTTTCAGCCATAACAGATGCGGCAGGTCCGATTGAAGTGCTTGTCAATAACGCGGCCAACGATGATAGGCACGATTTCGAGACAGTTTCACCCGCCTATTGGGACGAGCGAATCGCAGTCAATTTGCGACACCATTTCTTCTGCGCGCAGCAAGCCGCGCAAAGCATGCGGAAAAACGGACGCGGCGTCATTCTGAATCTCGGTTCCGTTTCATGGCATCGTGCATTGCCGGATCTCTCGATCTATATGACCGCGAAAGCGGGCATTGAAGGGTTGACGCGGGGACTGGCGCGCGACTTGGGATCCTATGGCATCCGGGTCAACTGTATTGTACCTGGTGCCGTTCGAACTCCCCGACAGATGAAATTGTGGCAGACCGAGGAGAGTGAAGCGAAGTTGGTCGAGACGCAGTGTCTGCGTGAGCGTATCGAACCAGAGCATGTAGCACGGATGGCGCTGTTTCTGGCGTCGGACGATGGCGCCCGCTGCTCAGGGCGGGAGTATTTCGTAGATGCCGGATGGTACGGTGCATGAACACTCCGTCTCCAGTTTGCGTCTGGCAGGTTGAGGCAGAGCTTGGCGAAGGTCCGGTCTGGCAACACAGTGAGGGAGCCGTCTATTTCGTCGACATCAAGGGCCGCTATTTGCACCGGTTGTCTGTCGAGACAGGCGAAAAGACCACCTGGCGAGCTCCCTCGGAGCCAGGCTTCGTTCTGCCGTTATCCGATAGCACATTCGTATGCGGTTTGCGGGACGGTTTGTATCGATTTGATGTCGAGGATGGCAAGTTTTCACAGATAGTAAGTGTCGAGGTGGATCTACCTGGTAACCGACTCAACGATGGTTTTGTCGATTCTGAGGGCCACCTGTGGTTTGGGTCAATGGACGATTCGGAGAAGAAGCCGACAGGCTCGCTCTATCGACTTGAAGACAGCGGGGGTGTGACGATGCGTGACGCCGGATACGTCATTACGAATGGTCCGGCGACGAGCCCGGACAATCAGACGCTATATCACACGGACACGTTGGAGAAGACCGTGTATGCGTTTGATGTCAACGAGCTTGGGGAACTGTCGCGCCGGCGGGTCTTCACGACCATCTCGGGGACTGGGTATCCCGATGGGATGACTGTTGATGTTGACGGCTTCGTCTGGGTTGCGCTCTTTGGCGGTGGACGGGTTGAACGCTATTCGCCGGATGGAGCGCTCGTAGAACAGGTCCCCTTCCCTTGTTCCAACATCACGAAGCTCACGTTCGGTGGAGATGATCTCCGTACTGCGTACGTTACAACTGCGCGCAAAGGGCTGTCGCCTGAAGACATACTGCAGCAGCCCCTCGCAGGTGGCCTGTTCTCGTTTCGGACCGAGACCCCGGGGAAGGCGCAGGCGAGGTGCACAAGAGGTCTGACACCATAAGGCAAAGAGCTTAGATCAATCGGTCCGCTAACGAGGGTCGTTTGTTATGAAAATGGAAAGATAGTCTAGATTAGGACTATTAAGCGTAAATATTTTAGGTCGAAGGAAGCTGTTGCGCGGAGAGTGTGCGTTGCACGCGAAATATTTCAGTTCGTGAGTCTGTTTTGACCACAAAAAATATCTGATTAAAGGAGCCTTTTTATGCCTACGAAGACCGTTGATGAGACGCCGCTGTATCGAAATCCGGGGGCCGCGATCGAAGATCGTGTCGAGGATCTTCTCGGACGAATGACGTTGGAGGAGAAAGTTGCGCAGTTGCACGCCGCGTGGCTCAAGCTGTCCTCGAATGGAAATCATGAATGGCGAGTCGCGGACTTCGCGCAACGTACGACTGACATTTCCATCGACTCGTTGTTGAAGCACGGCTTAGGGCAGATTACCCGGCCGCTTGGGACTCACACGGTTGATCCCAAGGAAGGTGTTCGCGCACTCAACGAACTGCAACGTCAGATGATGGAGGAAACCCGGCTTGGGATTCCGGTGATGTCTCACGAAGAGTGTCTGGTCGGCCTGATGATCAAGGACGCAACGCTCTTTCCTGCGCCCCTGAACTATGCCGCGACATGGAATCCTGAACTCATCGAGCAGGTGGGCGAGATAATCGGCCAGCAGGCGCGCTCTATCGGCTGTCATCAGGGGCTTGCTCCTGTTCTTGACGTGTCTCGCGATCCTCGGTGGGGCCGCACGGAAGAGACCCTGGGTGAAGATCCCTATCTCGTAGGCGTAATGGGATACCGATATGTCAATGGTCTTCAGGGCGAGCAACGTGACCTGCTCGCAACGCTCAAGCATTTTGCAGGGCATTCAGCGAGCGAAGGCGGACGGAATCACGCGCCCGTCCACGTCGGACCGCGCGAATTCAACGACATTTTCCTCTTGCCATTCGAAATGGCGGTGAAACTCGCGAATGCGGGTTCGGTGATGCCTGCCTATCACGATATTGATGGCATCCCCTGCCATGCGGACCGAACGCTGTTGACGGGGATTTTGCGCGAGAAGTGGGGGTTTGACGGGCTGATTGTTGCGGATTACGCGGGAGTCAACCTCCTTTACACGCATCACGGTGTGGCTCGGGACGCAGCCTCGGCTGCCGCAATGTCGTTTAAGGCAGGACTTGATATCGAGCTGCCCGGCCACGAGTGCGCCTTGCATTTGAAAGAGGCTTTAGCGCGCGGAGAGATAACGGAAGAAGTCATCAATCCGATTGTCGCCCGGGTGCTAGCGACCAAGTTCAGCCTCGGTCTTTTCGAGCGTCCCTATGCCGATCCGGAAAAGGTCGAACTGCGAGGCGAGGCCGCTTCCCGAGTGGCGTATCAGGCAGCTGTCGAGTCGGCGGTTCTGCTGTGCAACGACGGAACTTTGCCGCTGAATGTCGAGAAAATTGCGAAGCTTGCTGTGATTGGTCCCACAGCGGACGACCCACTCGCGCTGCTCGCAGGATACAGCTTCCCGGTTCACCTGATTAACGCAGGGGAGAAAGCCGGCGTGCCCATGGCGACACCTCTTCAGGCGTTGCGAGCCCGGTTCGGTGACCTGCACGTCACCTATGCAAAAGGCTGCGACGTAATCAAGGAACGAAGCCAGGGGGCGCCGGTGTATCCTGGTGATGTAAAGATGGACGAGGCGATTAACGAGAATCGTACGTCTTTGATCAGCACTGATAGGGGACAGATTGCCGAAGCTGTGAAGGCAGCGAAGGATGCAGATGTCGCGGTCGTTTTTGTGGGCGACCTCGCTGGCCTGTTCCAGTCGGGTACAGTAGGTGAAGGTTCTGACACCGACAGCTTTGACTTGCCGGGCGTGCAGCAGGCGCTCGTTGAAGCGGTCGTCGAAACCGGTACGCCTACGGTGGTGGTGTTGACGGGTGGTCGGCCGTACAACCTTGGGGGTTTTGAGGACAGAATCGCGGCGCAAGTCATGGCTTTTGCGCCAGGCGAAGGGGGGCCTGACGCGCTCGCCGATCTTCTCGTTGGAAAGGCGAGCTTTTCCGGCCGCTTGCCACTTTCTGTACCTAAAAGCGCTGGGGCAGTTCCTTTCTTCTACAACCACAAGTTGAAGAGCGCCGGAACACCAATCGCCTATCATTTTGGCTCGCGCTACCCATTCGGCTTCGGATTGGGTTACACGAAATTCGAATACCGCGAGCTGGAAGTAAAAGAACTTCAGGTTCCGATCGAAGGTGGAACGATCGAGTTGGAACTTGAGATTGAAAACGTGGGTACCAGAGAGGGTACGGAAGTTGTTCAGGTGTATGTTCGCGACCGACTCGCTTCCACCGTGCGACCAGTCAAGGAATTGAAGGCATTTTCGCGCATCAGCGTAGAGGCGGGCAAGCGAGCTAAGGTCGCAATCTCCGTTCCTGTGGACATGCTCAACTTCACTGATGAAAACGGGGACCGCGTGGTAGAGCCAGGTGAGTTCGATGTCATGATAGGTAGTTCGAGCCGCGATATTCATCTGACGGAGACAGTAACAGTGATCGGTGAGCATCCAGTGATCCTGCCTTTCAGTTGGCGCATGTTGAGCAGCGTCAAGTCTACCGTCGAAGCATCTAAAGCGAAGCGCGTCGGAACCGACACGCGGCCCGTGGCCAAGTAACCGCTGCAAAAATCTCAAAGATTGCGGTGACGGAACACCTAGTCCTGTCACCGCAAAGAAACAAGGAGGCGTGCTACTTTCCGGGGGACTCTATCTTCGTCCGCTACTTGAACTCGTGAGCGCGGGATTAAGCATGCGCCACGAAGGTAGACATACGCAGTGTCGTAAGCGTCTCGACGCAATCAGCCTCGGTCAACGGGTGTCTGCGAGTCGGGGCAGGGATGGGCATCTTTAGGTAGCCGAGTGGCTCGCAGTGCTGTTTTGGCGTCGCGGTGACCGAGATTCTAAGTCGCCGGTCCGTACGAATTTGACGTGAATCGTTGCTTGCATGCGAGTTCGAAGGTTTCATGATGAGCCATTTTGCCCACCTGACGTCCTGCCCCCTAAACCTAAGTATCAAGTTGGGGTTCTCGATCGCGATGCTTGCAATGCTTGGTGCAAGTACTCACTGCTACATTCCTGTCTCGCTGGAGTGTACGCGCTGGATTCAAGGCCAGGAGGGTCGTACCGCGCGGATCGCTAATCTTTACGGTCGCTCGCTCATGCAGCCGTTGGGGTATATCGATCGCTCTGCAAGCAAAGCCCCATTCGCTGCGGCGTCGCCGAATCGTGAGGCGGCAAAGTTAGTGGTGGTAGCGGTCAAACTTGGCGTTGTATTGACCAGAATGGGCGAATACCTTGCTTCCATTAACGTGAGTCTCGCGCGACTCAAATCGATCGAATTTACCTCACGAGGCGATTCTCCGGGGGAGGAGATTGGACGGCTCCGCGCTATTCTAGCCAAAGCGGTCACCGAGACGAAGGTCACTCGTCCAGATGCTGCTATCCTTTTGATGGCCTCAGCCGCTGTCGCGGTCATCTGCGTAACAATATGCTTTTTGCTGAAGTTGTTTGCGCTTTTTTCGAACCGTCGGCGCGAGGCAATGTTAGACCGAGTTGCGGGCGGGAACCACGACGCGCGGAGCGCCATTTGCGCGAATCGCGAAATTTTTCGGCTCGCTGCGCTCGTCACCAGGACGGTAAATTGCCTGCGAAAGGCAACCAAAAAGCCGACATTCAGCCAAAGAAAGTATCGATGCATCTTCGAGAAGTCGCTCAAAGGCATCTTTCGGATCGACGAGAGCGGCGAGCTTCATGAAGCCAATCAGACCATGGCAGAACTTCTTGGCTACCAAAGTGCAACTGATCTTATTCGTTCAGCTACACAAGAGTCGCATCAGCGACCGTTCTCAGCCATGAGAACTCGTGTGCTTTTCGATGCTGTGCGGGCGCAGGGTGCGGTCGTGGGGCTGGAGATGCAGTTGAGCCGCAACGACGGTAAGCCCATCTGGGTGCTGATGAATGCCCGAGGGATTATGGCCGAAGACGGCAGAATACTTTGGCTTGAAGGCCAGCTAACAGACGTGACTAGACAGAAGATCGCGACTGACGACCATGAGTACCTCTGCGACGCGCCCACAGCAGAGGTCGGGCAGCGAGATCATATCGAGTCGAAACTAGGTGAAGCCGGTGAACAGTCGAAGCAACTGGATGTCCGTCTTGAAGCTGCTCGTGAGGAGGAACGAAAGCGAATTGCCATGGAGGTACATGACGAACTTGGTCAAATACTCACGGCAATGAAGATTCACTTGTCGTTGCTAAGGTCGCACCTGAATTCTGATTCGACCGCCATGCACAAAGCGGAGGAGACGCTCGGCCTCGTGGATAAGAGCATGCATATCACGCGGAGTCTCGTCAATCATCTGCGCCCAGTTGCCTTGAACTTCGGACTTGTCTCTGCTCTGGAATGGCTTGTGACTGATTTCAATCGACACACCAAGATTTCATGTCATTTTCGTGCTGTGGGTCCAGAACCAAACCTCACTGATGCAAGCGCAACCGCAATATTCCGCATTGCACAGGAATCGTTAACCAATGTGGCGCGTCATGCAGATGCGTCTGAGGTTGAAGTGATACTAACTAGTGATCAATCACATTTAGAGCTTTCCGTGATTGATGATGGTCGGGGTTTCAACCTGACGGATGCACATGCGCGCGATTCGTATGGGCTGCTAGGCATGACCGAGCGTGCGCGGTTAATCGACGCGCAATTGCACATAGACAGCCAGCCGGGTGGTGGCTCGACGGTACGCCTACGCGTATTTGGAAGCGCTAGCGTTGTCAAGTAGGCGTCAACGCTTAAGTAAAAGCGCAGGCAGAGGTCGTCGCTTCAGCCACGCTGAAACTGCGGCGGTCCGTAGTGATTTGCTTCCACCGGTTCATATACCTGTGTTTTTGAATACCTGAATCACTTCATCGACTTCTCGTTCAGGATAGCGCAAGCAAGTGCGTCAAGGACAGTAGCCGGTCAAGCGTGTCGCGACGAATGCTTGCTGTATTTTTCAGCGCTTCTTCATGGTACGCGGTGGGAAGGTTATCGGTTCATGCCAGAAGTTTCTTACAGCTGCGGCCGACTCAGTCTTCGGGTTCGGGGTGCACGCCAACGAGAAGAGAGGCCCTGCAGGAAATCTCTCAGAACCAGTGCTGAACAACAGCGTGAATCCGCAGATCGTACGGCCGTGGTGCAACTGGCCTTGGAATTGGCGGCGGACGGCCAGATCTGTATCGCCAACACAGTGCTCAAAGGTCATGCCCTAGCGTCTCGCCGCAGGAGGCGCATAGAGCATCTGGCCGAGCCATGACATCAAGACTATGAACAAGCGCCTAGAGGCGCTGGAAGCGAAGTCCACCCTGGAAGGGCTGGTGTAAACCGAATCGCAGCCGGTCGCCCTGGAGCGTGCCACACTGGAAAATGAAATGCACGGCGAGTTTGAATCTGAGTGCCCCAGCGACCTAGGCGCAGGATATTTTTATGTCGGCACAGCCGATCCGCATTTTTCTCCCTGAACCTATCAGAGAGAACTGATCTCATACTGAATCAGTTCTCTCTTTGCTCCCCCGACTGCCTATCGGGTGCGGTCTAGGTTAAAAGCACTTCATCTCAGGGTCCACGATCCGTCCGCCCTCGATAACAGGACGGCCGTCGAGCATGACCGTGCAACCAAGCAACGGCATGTCAATATGCCCCTTGGTCTTGCGTTTATGCGACGGACCAGTAGAGAACAAGTAGCTGCCCGGTAACCCGCGGACGGCAGCGACCAAGTGATCCATCTTGTGTTCGAAGTTGACCACATCATGATAGGAAGCCCGCGGGTTCATCCCCCATCCAAGGTGCGAAACAGCATACGGGTCCATATCGCTCTCCGAGGACTTGCACTCATCAAGCCACGCGCGGAACAGGTGGGCGTCAAGCCCCCCGGTGACCGACCGCACATATCCTTCCCGCACTTCCAGTTTGATCTCGCTCTGCACGATCCTCATGTAGGGAAGCGCCCAGAGGTCACCTGGTTGGACAACCACGGTGCCGTTCGCGGTGCCGTCGACCGGGAACGCGCCCATCATACATTGACCCCATTCATCCATGTGCCCCGGCTCGTCGGCAGCCCCATAATGGCAGAGGTGTGGAGCGCTGTGATCCACCTCATACGAAAAATCGGTTCCAGCCGCGCTGGTCACACGAATGACTTTGGTGGCCTGAACCTGCCTCTGCGCAGCCAGTGCCACACGCTTGAAATTTTCGTCGCCCTGCAGCTTCAAGAGCATCCAAGGAACGTCGAGAATGTTGAGGATACGTCCTCCCGATTCGCGAACTGCGCGCTCCCAACCCGAGAAAAACCCGACAACAAACGAGACTACAAGATCGACACGTTCAAACGCCTCTCGCAGACCAGGAGCTTCATAAGGGTTTGCGCCAACGTATCGAACATCGGGACCGCTGGGCACACGCACTTCGTAACAGGCGCTTCCAAGGCTCGTGCACGCTACGAGCCCCGCCTCCACAAGCTCCCGAGGACTGGAGTCATCTGTTAGAAAGAGCACAGTCTCCTTGGGCTCGAGCTTGCAGAGCCGGAGTTGTTTGATAAACGCCGGTACAATGGTCGCAGACGAAACTTTTGAATCAAACGTAAGCATCTAATACTCCTCCAGATTTATTGATTTAGGTGCAACAGGAATCAATGCGGGCGAAAAATTCAAGTAACCGTGGACCGAGTAAATCCACTACGCTGTTTAAAAGTAGTACTGAGCTGTAGTGGTTATTGCCGTCTAGAACCACAAACTGCGGCAAAGTTTTCTCGTTATCGAGTCGCGCTTTCATCACAGATATAGCCTCTGCGTGCATACGTATCGGCTCATGCTCTGAGACCGCCAAAAACAATGGGATATCAGATAGCGCAAGACCGGGTAGGCTCGATTGCGACGAATACAGCTCTGGCCGGTCTCCAAAGTAGGCAGGGTTTGGTTTCCCTACGGTGTTGTCATATATTCCAGAAAGAAGGACGCAACCGATAACCTCCGGTGGAGGCTTCCGTAGCGTCACAGCTCCGGCGACGTGGACCGCTCCCCCTGAATGCCCCATCGCAACGACTTTTGCCGGGGTGCCGATTAAGCTTCGAACACGGGCCGCCACCGCCTCAACAGCAAGCCGAACATCCTCGGCGCCTGCTGGCCACGGGTGCTGGGGAGCCAAACGATAGTTGATCGTGGCAGCGTACATGCCATGTGCAGCGGCCCATCTTCCGATGTTGTCATATAGGGGACTGTCAGGCTCTCGTTTATCCCCGCCGACGAAACCTCCACCATGCACAAACAACAGCACCTTGGAGGGCGCAAAATCCGGCTGTTTCGCGGGTTCATACCAGTTAAATTTTTGTCTTACATCTGAACCGTAAGCAATGTCTGGCGTTACTAGAACCGAATCGGCATTACTGACCTGAAAACCACGCATTGCATTGATGGTGGCGCGAAATGTGTCAGGAGAGAGCGCAGGATTGACACCGCTCAGCGCTTGCCGGATCGCATCGCTGGCCAAATGAAGGGGGCTGCAGCTGTTTAGGCCGAGCAAGGATTGGTGATTTGTGGCACTCATTCGATTCCCTCTGAAAACGCTAAGTCGGGTCATCGAAGAATGTTAGGTGCCAGTTTGTCCGTTGGATACTGCTGACTCGACATGACGCTTATCCGATAGGCGGATAACCACCGACGTGTAAAGACCACCGGCGTTCACGCAACAGGCGGCGTAACACCGCGTGGCATCAGCGTCAGAGAGCTATTTGTACCTCTACATAGTGCAACGCCATGCCACCGCTTCCGTCCTCTCGATTCCCTCACGACGGCGCTGGTGTCTTTTTATCGGCATCGCAACCTGTGCCAGCGTTACTAGCACTTTTGGACGTCATCGCACTTGCAGCTTGGGATGGCTGAGTATCGATGAACCCCAGTGCCCGAATCTGGGAGCCGGCTAGAAGGCCTGCGCAAAAATCGTACGTCGTCGAAGTTTGGTCAATAGCGGGTGGGGTTAACGATGTGGTCAAAAGATTGACGTGAGTGTCTATGTTTCGATAGATTAGGTTCTTCTTTGATAGCGTGTGATACAGATTGGTTGGTCTGGCACCGTCAAAGAGACGGGGTTGTGCGAGTCATGTGGGTTCAAAGAGTGTGCTGGTATTCAGGCGCTAATTTAAGTGTTCACATAGAACATAGGATACCGAAACAAGCAGGAGTGATGTGTCTTATTTATGTTGTACAGAAGGAGATTCATTACCAAAAGGCTAAAGAAATGTTCCTGTCATTGAAGTATGGTTCGCGATCACCATAAATTTCGCTGATAAGCCCGAAAGCAAAGACGGTTGAGCGACCTACCTTGGAGTGATTTCTTGGGTAACGTAGTGAGGAGTTGGACGGTTGATTGCGAGGACGGGTTGACCAGGAAGAAATTCAGTGCATTAAGAAAGACCAAAGCAAACTAGATATCGGAGACGCAGCAAATGATAAAGAAGCTATTTATGTTGGCACTACTGACTATTTCAGGGTTCGCTCAAGCTGAGAGTAGCGTCACGCTATATGGTATTGTTGATACGGGGATTGAATATTACAACAATGCTGCTGGAGGAGGTTCGTTTGTAGGTATGCCCACATTGACCGGAGAAGTGCCCTCGCGATGGGGGCTACGCGGAGTGGAGGATCTGGGCGGTGGATATAAGGTGAATTTTGTTTTGGAAGACGGTTTCGCACTTAACAGCGGGATGCAAAATTACGGCGGTCGATTGTTTGGGCGGCAGGCAAACGTGAGTCTGAGTAGCGGTTTCGGTACGGTTACACTTGGTCGGCAGATGAATATGACCATGTATTCGCTTCTGAATGCAGAGATTATTGGACCTTCAATCCATAGCATTGCTTCATTAGATACCTATATTCCAAATTCACGTAGCGACAATGCAGTTGGTTACCTTGGCTCCTTCTCGGGAGTTAAGTTTGGGGCAACTTACAGCTTTGGCAGGGATGCAGCGGGCCCTGCTGGGCCGTCGGCTACCAATTGTGCTGGGCAGGTTCCGGGCGATCCGGTTGCTTGCCGCCAGTACACGATGCTTCTCGGCTATGACAGTGCGCAGTTTGGGATGGCGGCGTCTTACGACGTTATGCGTGGTGGGAACGGGGCGACCGCTCCACTATCGAATCCGGGGTACACGGACACGCATGTCATTGTTGACGGCTACGTGCAGTATGGGTCAGGCAAGATCGGCGCGGGCTGGATCCGGCGAAACATTGCTGCGGCTAGTCATGCTCAATCGGACATCTGGTTCTTGGGGGCAAACTACTACGTGACGCCAGCGTTCGCTATCGACGGGGAGGCACTGCGATACGTGCTTCGTTCGCGTTCGAATTCAACGTTGCTGATTGGTCGACTGAACTACTTTCTTTCGAAGCGTACGACTGTCTATTCGTCGATCGCCTATGTGATAAACAGCGAGTTCGGAAGCGTCCCGGTTGCAGCGGGAGGGACGGTGGCCATGGGAAGGAACCAACTTGGGGTCATGATGGGCCTGCAGCAACGATTTTGAGCGACGTGATTCTGGTCGCGTTTTACGGACTTCATGCCTCGGAGACGCGTCGCGTCGCTGGGGCATGACTCACTTGACGTGTGCACGCAGTCAGAAAAGTAGCCGCTAGTAACATTGTCCCATCCGTAGTGAGGCTGTCATCTCTGGCCGGAATTGTTAGCTGTATCTGCGCTTGGATAACGTGGTGATGTCTGGCAGCTGTACTCAATTCGTAGCGAGTGCATGCTGACGAAACAGATTTTCCTACAACATGTTGTTTCGGTGGTTCGTCGGTCTGCCGATGGATGAGGTCGTGTTGTACCACCCCGCGTTCAGTAAAAACCGCGATCGTTTCCTCGAGCACGACGTGCTTGTGTTGCTCTTCAACAAGACAGTCTCGACCCCGTGCGACCGTGCGCGGCTTTCCAGGTGCACTTTAGCGTCGATGGCACGTTGACTCAGGCATGGACCGGAAACAAGAACTTTGGGGCGAAGGCGAGTCCAGACGAAGATGCCGCGCCTCCTGACGAACCGCCGGCGCCCAATTCAGCTGGCAAGCGGACCGAAGTGCAGTGACGAGATGCGCCCAATCCAAGACTGACGAGCAGGCACGCATGTCTCGCAAGAGTAAAGGGAACGGGTGCGATGCCCCGTTATATGGGCCGCGTGTTGACCGACAATCGCCACGGCCTCGTGGTTAGCGCGTAGGTGACGCTGGTGACGGGCCCCGCCGAGCGATACGCGGCAGAGCAGATGCTCGCAGTTGTCTGAAATGTAGGCTCACTAGGCATTTCCGTCGGCGCAGACAAGAACCATGACATCGTTGGCTTCGTAACCAATTGCAGAACAAATTGCGTCGCGCTGTAGGTAGCGAAAAGCGATTGACACCGCAGCGGCTCGGCGATTGAGAAGCGCACCATACGCTGGCCGGATACGTGTTCAGCTAGAAATAGCACAAACGCCTTGAGCAGGTGTTTGGCTGAGGCAAGACTGTCGGATATATCTGTCAGGTAATGCGCCGGGGTCTTAAGCGTGTCGACAAGATCTTCGTTTTGACGCAGTTCGACTACAACCTCATTTATATGCACGCTTTTGCCCGTTGAGCGGCGAGATGCGCTGGGTCGCGATGGTCAGAGCCAACCGCCAGTTGCGGCAAACGCGAGAAATCTATGTCTCATGTTGTAACAACACGCCTTCAGAAGCCGTCGTGATAAACACTAACCCTCTTACGAAGGCGATTTTCAACTGCCTGTTAAAGGAAAGCAGAGTTCAATCGCATCGGGCCTCCTCTTTGAACGAGGCAAATCGCGCGGTGGGGTTCAGCTCCGGTCGTATTCTTGGTGAACATGATTTGGACGGACCGGCCTTCGCTGTGCTTGCAACAGTCACCAGTTCGGCGCCGAACCATAGGTTAGCAGGACTGCTGAACCTCTTCATGATAAGGTGTTTGGCCGCGCGCACCGCCTCCGAATGTGCTCGCGCCTCGTTTTCGTAGAGAGACCACGTAGCGTACAGACCTTTGAGCGGCGCCCAGCTCAGACTTTCTGGATTAGCATATCCTTGGACGGAGGAAGCGGGAGTGATCGCGATTCCAAGGCCGCCCCGTGCGCATTCAATGCAAAGATCTTGGGTAAATGGTTCGATGAGCATGCGCATACTGATACCCTTGCGCATGAACGCCTGTTCGGCGTGCTGCCGTAGGACGTTCGTGCGTCCAGGCATTACAAGTCGCGCATTATCAAGTGCCGTCAGCGGAAGTTCATTATAAGGCCGGAATTCGGCCGTGGCGTCACCGATGGCGATCATCGATTCGCGAACCAGTGGTGACTGGACATAACCATTGAGTGTCACAGGTTCAAAAGGCATGATGCAGAGGTCGAGGATTCCGGCCGCCAGGTACTCTCGTAGGGTGTTGCTAACGCCGTCATGGATCTTTACTGAAACACCCGGATGTTGCTTTACGAGATCGCCGATGAATGAAATGGTGAATACATTCTTCCAAGCTTGCGGTAGACCAATAGTGAGATGACCAGCGGCGCGCTGCCCGACTTCTTCCTTTATCAAGGCAAATTGGCTGAGCAGCGGTCGTGTTCTATCAGCAAGCAAGCGACCGGCTTCTGTTAATGTCACGCCGTCGCGCCTACGCGTAAACAAAGGGCTACCTATCTCGTTTTCGAGCGCCGCGATGTTACGAGATAAGGCCGGTTGAGACAGGCTTAGGTCAGCGGCAGCGCGGTTGATACTTCCCATCTCGGCAACGCGCAGAAAATACTGCAGGTAGGTGAGTTCCATACGTCTTTAGCTCCGGTGCGCGTCGATAACTGTCGGGTGATTCGTGGCGACATTCCCGGAAAATGAATGCCTTTCAATATATTGAAAAGTAATGCCTCTAGAAGGACGCTTAGACGCACATGTTGATGTCTTCTGAGGCCGCCGTCCTTCAACCGCTCGGCACGGTACGTGTTGACGCAAGCACCGGGTGCGATATATCGCAACACACCGCAATTCCGCCGGTTGTCACCAACTTGGTGCTCATTCACTGCACCCATAGCTCCGGAAGCGACCGACAGGTCAGTTGGGTAAATCGCGTTGGCCATTTTCCCAGCTGACAAGCGCAGACCCCTAATATGGCAGAGAGTCGTCGAAACAATAGAGCAGACCTCCGCCGAATCATTCTGTGTCGATGTAGACCAAACACCAATCCGGTTCAGGTGGCCGCTGCGACTGCCTATTCTAGGGCGGGCGTTGGTCCCTGTTCCATAGCAACTGCTCTTGGAGTGGGTTCCTTGGCGAAATGCAGCCTGATCATCAACGCTGATACGGCAAGCGCGGTTGCTGCGAAGGCAATCAATCCAGGCCCGTACCCTCCGAAGATCTGACGTGAGTACGGAAGTGCAGCGGTGCCGAAGCCTGCGCCTAGCTGAAAGATTGCGAAAATTGCACCATATATTTTTCCAAAAGATGCTATTCCGAAGTATCTCTTTAGCATATAGCCCAAGACATCAAATTCAGCGCCCAGGACCATGCCAAGCAGGGCTGCGCATGGAAAAACCATCACATTGTTCACTCCCATCCCATAGACGAAGTACGCAGTTGCCCCGCCGAAACTGATAACGCTCAAGATCAAGGCCGCAGGTAGATAATCCAGGACGAAACCGGTAAAAAAGCGGCCAAGTATGACGAAAACCCCATAGACCGATAGAACAGCAGTTATTCGCGCGGTACTAACGCCTGCATCTATGAGAAGCGGAACCTGATGTACCGTGAGTGCAGTCGTGACAACTCCGAGGAGAAAGAAGGCAAGAGACAGCAGTCTGAAGGGCATGGTGACAGCCGCTTCGGAGAAAGTCCACGAATGTCCAGCAGTGTGAAGGACTTCGATCTTCTTTGCTGATGGATTATCTCGGACGAACAAGAATGCAATCGGCAGGGTCACCACAAGAACGATTACACCGAGTCCCAGATAGGCACCGCGCCATCCATAGTGAGCAATGAGGAAGGCCACGATGAAAGGGATTACTGTTCCACCTAAACCTAGGCCGGCGTTCACGATCCCTATGGATAACCCTAAACGTCTTTCGAACCAGGCGCTCGCTGCTCGAAGATATGACATGGGAAAAATACCCATGCCAAGGATCGGGAGAAGGATCCAGACTCCATAGTATATCCATGGTACTGGAGGGAGAAAGTAGAGAGCCGACACGCCAAGACCGAACAGCGGAATACTGGTCAAGATTACCCGGCGAGGCCCATACCTATCGACCAAGATTCCTTGAATGGGCGAGACAGCCGCCAACGTGAACGACGCAATGGTTGTCGCAAGCGACACCTGAAACCGAGTCCATCCGAATTCGATCTCAATTGGATGGATGAATAACCCGAAACTGAGAAATGCGACAGTCGACGGTCCAAACATCAAAGCGACGAGTGACGCAATCGCGACCCGCCATCCCGGATATTTCCATGAAGCCTCACGGCCGTCGTTAGCGGTGCTAACCAGATTAATCATTCGTGTCTCCACTGTTTTGATGATTGTCTATCCCTTGCGTACGTGATGAATGACCGCCGCAGGTGCTGTTTCGACCACCGGCTTCGTGCAGAACGGAAACTAGAGAATAGTACGACCGTTCCAAGTATGATCCAGCGTGACGACCAGACGATACAGTCAAATATTTGACTTGTATGTCATGGTTAACGTTATGGCGATATAGTTAAATGAACGCCACACTTCTCCAGAATTTATCGGGGAGGGACCTGATCCGCTGCGGCTGGTCGTGAGGAGCCGTTGGGAGGTCCGGCGGGCGTGTGAGTCAATCTAGACTTGAGGCATTTCCGCCTGACCTTTACGGGCCGCTGTAGATCCTGGGACGGGTGTCGGCATTGAACTGCGGAAGGGGCAATGGCCGTTGCAGTGTGGTCCGCCGCTGCATGGCGATTCAGTCCATTGCTCGAGCGCTGCTTCAGGATTTGCAATAGGCCAGTCGAAATCGGCGGGTCGTCGAAGTGCCGCACGGGAACGGCATGGTTCGGGACCAGTGAGGTCGGGTCGCGCAGGTGCAGTTATGATCCTGACATAATGCTGGCGTCATTGCCGACATTGGACGAGACATACGACGGACGAGAACATGATCAAACGAAAAGAGTTGGTGGCTGAGCGGCCCACTAGAAATTCGGCACAGCGCAAGGCGATCTTGGATAAGGCCTCGATAGCTTTCATCGAAAAGGGATTCGCGGGAGCGAACCTGCATGAGATTGCAGATGCCGCGGGCCTGACCAGGACGGCGGTTTATCACTATTTCCCGAGCAAGGAATCCATGCTCGAGGCGCTAACAGAGGAGGTCACAAACAAGGCGAGTCTGCTCGCTGAATCTGTTGTTGGTCGAGACGAGTTGCCAGCAGACAAGGCGTTGCACCAGCTAATCGTCCTGCACGCCGGATTGATTTTGTCGCATCCGCTTCAGTTTCGGGTCGTCGAGCGAAGCGAATCCAGTCTGCCGGAGCCGCATCGATCGGCTGCACAGAGCGCGCGGCGCGCGGTATTCGATCACTTTCTAAAGGTGATCCGACGCGGTATAAACGACGGTCGTTTCCGTGCGGTGGACGCACATGTGACAGCGTTTTCGATCATCGGCATGTGCAACTGGTGTGCGTGGTGGTTTGATCCTGCCGGGGATCTTTCCGCGGAAGATGTCTCGAACATGATTGCGGACTTGGGACTGCACGCTGTGTTGCCGGATAAACCTCGCAAGTCGCGAGCCCCGAGCGTTGAAGACACCTTTAAGCTGATAAAGGACTCGCTTGGGCTCCTTGAGCGTCAAATTTGTAAGCCCGAATGACCTATAAGGCTTTCAGTGTTTGCGGCAAAGAACTGATTGATGGCGGCAATCCCCAGTTCGGCGGGTTGTCTGCAGACTTTTTCATAGGTAACGATCTTCCTCAACCGAAGCCGCCATGGCGTTTTCGGGTAAACATGCATGCAGAACATCGAAACGTAGGTCGTTACTCAGCGCTGGGCCTGCGCGTTGGTTGCCCGACGCGTCTTTGCCGGGACCACCCGGTTGAAGGCAGTTCATGCAATGTCTGCATATCGATAAAACAGTTTCTAGCGACGTCACCAAGTAAGAAGATTGACCGTGTTGTAGTCCACGGCCGGTGCGAGTTTTTCGAGGTGCAGCAATGTTGTCATTCACGAAGGACACGAAGTGCAAAAATTCGTCTTCACGATCAGACTTAAGTTGGTGCTTGCGTTCGGCACGTCGGCGACATTGATGTTCGTAGTGGGGTTGTTGGCGACAGTCGCGCTATTGCGAATTGACGCAAACTCGGCGTCGTCATACCGCTTGTGCCTGGCAGGTTTGATTGCAGTGACGTCATTGGGATTTTTCATGGCGATCTACTGCGGCCTTCATTTAAACCGGGTCGTGTGCGGCGGCATCAACCGCATGGGCAAAAAATTTGAGGAGATTGCGATAACTCTTGATTTGTCGAAGCGGTCTTCCAGCCCTCGTATGGACGAATTTGGTCGTGCAGCCGTTGCGTTCGATCGACTCATGCGTCGCGTAGAAGAGACAATGTCCGTGGTGTACCTATCGGCAGACTCTGTTACCACTTCTACGCGCGAAATTGCTGCCGGAAACATTGATCTTTCGTCACGCACGGAAGAACAAGCCGCGTCGCTGGAGGAGACTGCGTCCAGCATGACACAGTTGACCAGCACGGTGAAGCAGAACGCCGAAAGCGCACGTCAAGCGAGCGCGTTGGCTGTGAATGCCGCAAAAATTGCTGGCACAGGAAGCGATGTTGTCGGAGCCATGCTTGCCACCATCGAGAGAATCAGCGGTAGCTCGAAGGATATCTCTGAAATTACGGGCGTTATTGAGGGGATTGCGTTCCAGACGAATATTCTCGCGCTCAATGCGGCAGTGGAAGCGGCGCGCGCAGGCGAACAGGGGAGAGGCTTTGCAGTCGTCGCCGCTGAGGTTCGTAGTCTGGCCCAGCGCTCTGCATCTGCGGCAAAGGAAATCAAGGACTTGATTGCGTCGTCTGTAGCCACAATACAGGACGGTTCGCAGCAGGCCATCGAAGTTAGCGGTTCGATGGGGGAGATTAAGAGTGCTATCAGGCGTGTCTCCGAAATCGTCGGAGAAATCGCTTATGCGTCGGAAGAACAGAGTCGTGGCATAGAACAGGTCAATCGGGCTGTCAATCAGATGGACCAGATGACGCAGCAAAATGCGGCATTGGTCGAGCAGGCAGCTGCAGCCGCCCATTCGCTTGAGGACCAGTCGGCCAAGCTAAGGATTGCTGTTTCAGCATTCAAGCTTGCTGATACAACGGGTTCCACACTCGCAATCGACAGTTGATCTTCTCGCGAGTGCTTGCAGGAAATTGCTGGGCTCCAACGTCTGGACGACCGTTCAACTGCTTTTTTGGAAACCGGGAGTACGGTTGGAGTGTCATCGCGCATCGAGCCGCCCGGCCTCGCATCCAAAGAACGGCTGCCCTATGTTTGAGAGTGGCACTCTGGTGAATGACGCACCCGCCGGTGGAGTCCGCTCACTAGCTGGCGTCGAGTCAGACATGCCAACCCATTGCGCGAGGGGCGACCGGGGAACGCGGCCAGACCCGGGCGTTCAAAGATGCGTTCCTGCCGGTACAGTAGATTGTTACCAGCACCTCCGCAAGCCGACCGGCTGCCGGGATTCCCCTTTGTCTAGCACCTGCGCCGGCACTGGAGCCTGGATCAGCGTCTCGCATTTCGCGCATACCCACTTTCCGCGGACACGGCGCTCAACGGTGAACATGCCGGGTGTGTAGTCGAGTTTCTCGCTGACGTCTTCGCCAATGCGTGTGAGCTGGCAACTGGTCACCGGGGCGCGGCCACACGAACTGCCCCTGATTCAACCGACGTGCGGCCAGCCAGATGCCAATGCCATCGTGAACCAGGACCTTGACGCGGGTCGCCCGACGATTGGCGAACAGGTGAGCATGGTGGAGATGGGCGGCGCCGAACCGGTGACCACCCGCGCCAGCGCCGTGTCGAAGGCGGCAAGCATGTCCGGCGGATTGACCGCTAGCCACGCCCTCCGATGCGGATCACGCGAGCCACTCAGGCAGCCAGGCGACGCACTGCGCTACTTCTGCCGGCCAGCTGACCGTTCTCGACTGGTCCGCGCGGCGTACCTCGACGCGGATCTCGGCCGGGCGCACGTTCTTCGTATCGAGTGGGGGCCTGCAGTGCCACGTTGCTGGCTGCTGTCAGCGCCGTCACATTCGATTCGGACTGTTCGACCCAGCGCCTGAGCAGATTGGCGTTGTGAGTTTGTGGTGCAGCGCGATGACCGCGAACGAGACTCCCGGTTCCTGGCACGCCCCCAACGACCTAGGCCTTGAACTCATGGCTGCAGCGACGACGACGCCGTCCCAGCGATGCTTCCTCGATAGTGTTCACGTGCCCGCCTATTCGTTAAGTGGACACGATGCTCGCAAGACCTTCAACGCAACACAAGACGGGTTCCCCCGTGCACTTGCCATCCACCGCCTATACGCCGCGATGCTCGCGCACTACGGCGTCATTGCGCTCTCCGGCCCTCGCTTTGGGTCGCCCGAGACCCGAATGAATTCCTTCGAGGACAACCAGGCGGCCAGCTGCATCCACGGCAGTTGCCGCTGGCAAGTCGAGGCACTATTCCAGGAGGAGCGGCCATATCGGAAGTCGTTGCCCCAAATGGGATTCCGTTACCGTACTTCACCGAGATCGTGCGTGCCGTCGGGCGAGGCGCACGACAGTGACAGTAAGTGTGGATCGCAGCATCACAGCAATCATGCGGCAAGGCCCGCCGCAACTGGCGGATCAACAATTCGACACGCCGTGCGTATGGCCGCCGTTCCTGACAGCCGCCCCGACGCCACCTCTGGCGGGTCCGGCCCAGAAGGGATGAGATTCATCATTGGAGTTAACACCTACGTCAAATATTTGACGTTATAGTCTGGTGGATGTAATCTGCCCAAACTTGCCGCACCTTCCCAATCTTCGTCCATCTTTTCCAATGAACAAGTCAGCGACTAGCGCCTCGCAAGCAACCGCAGGTTTCCTCAATACCGATTGGAATCCACGCGATCTGCCTGCCGATGCAATCACCCGGAACGTGGTGTTGCGAACCAGTGATGGTGCGGCCACGAGCGGCTCACTCTATCGACCCGCGACGCCAACCGATACGGTTGTCTGCGTGATGCACCCGCGTGAATTTATGGCGTGTCACTACCTGATTCCGGACATCGTTGGTGCAGGCTTCGCTGCTTGGTCACAGTCGCCCCGATCTGTAGGGAATGACCTCCGGCTTGAGCACGAATTTGCGCTCTTCGATGTTGCTGCAGGTTTGACCTTCCTGAAAAGCCAGGGATTTGCACGAATTATTCTGCTGGGGAACTCAGGTGGGGCGGGCTTGTACGCCTTCTATGCGCAGCAGTCGGCTAGCAATCCGGGCGAAAGGATTGCAAGAACTCCGGGCGGCAGAGCGACGAATCTCGCCGAACTGGAGATGCCGCTTGTAGACGGTCTCATCTTCGTTGGACCGCATCCTGGACAAGGCGCGCTTTTGCTCAATTGCATTGACCCTTCGGTTGCGGTGGCAGGCGATGCGCTGTCGGTCGACGATTCGCTCGATCCGCTCAATGCGGTCAATGGCTACGGTGGCCCTGCAGCTACCCGCTACGAGCCAGATTTTATTGAACGCTATCGAGCCGCGCAGCGCGCGCGGGTAGCCCGCATTGACGCTCACGCACGGCAGTTAATCGAGCGCCGAATGGGTGCGCGACGCCGCATAAAGGAGGCTGGTGCTCAGGCGACCAATGCCGATCGCAGGCTTGCTGGCCATACCCCCATCATCAATGTGTGGCGAACCGACGCTGATCTGCGTTGCTTTGATCTTTCATTGGATCCGTCGGACAGAAAGTTCGGATCCTTGTGGGGCGCCGATCCGTTTGCCTCGAATTATGGTGCGGTCGGATTTGCGCGTCAGTGCACGCCCGAGAGCTGGCTTTCTACTTGGTCCGGCTTGTCGTCGAACGCCACGTTAGACAAAACGGCGCACGCGTTGACGCAGCCCGTCCTGGTGGTGGAGTACACCGGAGATCAGGCGTGCTTCCCGGGCGACGTCAGACTTATCGTGGACGCGATCGCATCCGATACCAAACGCCATGTCAGGGTGCGCGGCGATCACCATGGTCGGGCATTGAGCAGCGGCGAGGAACCAGGGCGGCTCGAAGCTGGCCGTCATGTGGCGCGTTGGTTGCGCGAAATGTTCGCAAGCTGACCGGGACACCGAACTTAGATAAATGATGCTTAAGGAGAAGATGATGTCCGCCAGAGATCTACCGGTCCTGAACCTTCGCGGGGTCGATCATACGGCCCGACCGACCTGGAAGTTGAAAGAGACTGTTGAGTTTTATCGCGACAAGCTCGGCCTGCCGCTTGTTCATGTCATTTCCGCTCGCGGATGGGGTCCAGCCACGCACCCTGATTTTCTGCATTTCTTCTTTGACAGCGGGAACGGGAGCACCATCGCCTTCTTTTACTATCTGGGTTCGGAACAGCCCGAAACACTTGAAGGCAGGGTGAGCCGGCCTCCGGTTCCTGACGATCACGTGTTCGATGCAACTCATACTGCGTGGCTGGTTGCTAACGAAGAGGAACTCAAGGCGTGGAAGTTCCGACTTGAAAGTCAAGGATTGCAGGTTTCGTTAGAAACACGTCACGAAGTTATCGAGTCCATCTACGTTCGTGACCCGAACGGTTACTTCGTTGAGTTTACCCATAAGCTGAGACCCCTCGGGAAGACCGATGCTGTCGATGCCGCGCTGACGCTACAAGCTGCTATCGAGACAGAAGCTGACGCGGCCGAAAAAGGGCAACGTGTAACGTCCATCGACGAGATTTGGGCACGAAAGGCGCAGCTACTGAGCCGTAGTGACGCGAAGCAGGGCTGCGTGCGTATCTTCGTACCTCGTGTCGAAGAATTTTCGACACTCGTGCAACTGGCAACCTCGCGACCGGATTGCCGTGTCGTTCCTGGCGAAGAGCACGACATGATCGAAGCTGACGCGGAAATCGAGTTCAATCGTAAGGAACTCCGCCTCAAACCGGCAGTCTGGTATGGCCTTTTCACGGGAGGCATTACCGGTCACATCAAGCGGTTCGACCGGGATTATGTGACGATCTCACCCGCTTACTGATAGCTCAGACCATAATAATTTGGAGACGTACAATGCCTGGCATTAGCAGTTTCATTGATGGAGTTGTATACCCGTCAGATTCGCGTGCCCGTGAATCGTTCGCTAACGGATCGTGGATTGACGCAACCATCGGTGACGCGTTGCGTGACACTGCAAGGCGGCTCCCCGACCGTCCTGCGTTCATCAGCGATGAGGCGACTCTTACTTTCAGTCAACTAGATCAACTGACCGAGCGTCTCGGTGCGGCCCTCGTAAATCTTGGGCTGATTCGAGGAGATCGGGCCATCCTGCAGATTGGGACAAATATCGAAAGTGTAGTAGTCCTGCTTTCTTGTTACAAAGCAGGTATAGTTCCTGTCTGCTCGCTGCCGCAGCACCGCGAGGTCGAGATCGGGCAGCTCACCCGACAGTCCGCGGCAAGAGGCTACTTCGTCCAGGCGGATTTCAGCGGCTTTGATCTGATTGGATTCGCAGCGCAGATGATGGAGCGCGATGAGTCGCTTAGCCGTCTGATCGTCGTGCGCGGCGAGTCCCCGGGTCTTCCGAGCATCAAAGGCCTTATCGACAGTGTCTCATACCAGGAGGCATGTCGGATCCTTGCGGAAAATCCGGTGGCAAGTGAGGACGTTCTAAGCTTCCAGTTGTCCGGCGGGACGACTGGAGTACCCAAAATCATTCCGCGGTTTCATGCTGAGTATCTTGGACACTCGGCTGCCTGGATGCGCCAGTTCGAGATCACGGAGGCCAGCCGGGTGATCTGGTCACTCCCGATTGTCCACAACGCTGGCCAGTTGTACGCGCTCATTCCAGCGATCATGACGGGTGTCACGAGTGTCTTGATGCCCAAAGTGGACGTTCAGCGCATGCTGGAACTCATTGAACTGCATCACGTCACTCATGCGCTATCCATCGGGCCAATTGCGCCTCAACTACTTGCCTATACGCAAGTACAGCGTCACGATCTTTCATCATTGAAACTCTTCGCAACGATGAGCCGTGCCGATCTGCTCGAGGCTCATATTGGTGTTCCATGCTCGAACCTTTATGGCATCACAGAGGGGCTACTGCTCGGGTCGCCTGCAAGCGCACCGGCATCCGCGCGGCATCGCACGCAGGGCGCGTCAGGCTGTCCTTATGATGAAGTGCGCCTGATCGATCCTGAGACGGGGCACGAAGTGGCGGATGGGAAGATCGGGGAGATGTGTTTTTGTGGCCCATCAAGTCTTACCGGGTTCTATGACAACGCTGAAGCTAACGTGACTGCCTTTACAGTGGATGGCTTCTATCGAACCGGCGACATGATGACTCGGCATGTGATCGACGATTGTGTCTATTACGCATTCGAAGGACGCCTGCGCGATAACATTAATCGTGGTGGCGAGAAGATCGGATGTGAGGAGGTTGAAGGCTTCGTCTCCCAGCATGCTGCCATCAGCGATGCGAAGCTCGTTGCGATGCCAGACGAATTCTATGGCGAGAAAGGATGTGTGTTCATCGTAATTCGTCCTGGCATGCAACCGCCAAATGTTAAAGAACTGGCTGCATTTTTGGTAGACCGCGGCTTGGCGAAGTATAAGTGTCCGGAGCGGATCGAAGTACTGGAAGCCTTCCCGGTTACGCGTGTGGGCAAGGTCGACAAGCCTGCTTTGAAGAAGCTTATCTCCGAGAAACTTGCAGAGGAGACGACTGATGGGAGACTTCCTTGAATAGCCCCATCCTGTCGACCGAGTCCTTGATATCTGTCGATCCGGTCACAATACGTCGGAGAGTTAAATGGGGCGAGTGTGATCCGGCGGGAGTGGTGTACACCGTTACCTTTTCTGAGTACGTAATTTCGGCTGCCGAGATTTTTTATGGTGTACTTTTTGACTGCCCGCCGCAGAAGGCAAAGCAAACGGAAGGGTTTGGCACGCCCACGCGCGCGCTCCAATTTGATTTCAAGCGTTCTTTGTGGCCGGACGAGGAGTTTGAAATTGTTGTAACGGTTGGAGATGTCCGGCGGAGGTCCTATGTGCTGAATATGGCGGCACGTACGCTCGAAAGGGAGCCCGTTTTCACGGCCGAGCTTACGCCAGTCTGTGTGGCGCGCGATGAGCGACGTTCGATAGACATACCCGATAACATCCGTCGGGCGCTTCTGAAGTATCAGGATCAATAGACACTTTGCCCAATCTGAGTTCAGCCATGAAAATTGCCGTCATTGGTGCGGGGCCTGCCGGCCTCTACTTTTCGCTGCTTGCCAAGAAAAACGACCCGTCACACGACATAACTGTTTACGAACAGAACCCTGAAGGTGCGACCTACGGGTGGGGAGTTGTGTTCTCTGATGTTGGACTGTCGTTTCTTGAGGAGGCCGACCCGGAATTTTTTAGGGAATTTACGGCCAACCATGTGCGCTGCGACTACATGGAGATTGTGCACCGTGGCACTCATGTGCAGGTACATGGTAATCACTTTTCGCGTACTTCGCGCATCGAAATGCTAAAAGTGTTGCAGCGGGCGTGTGAAAGGCTCGGCGTGCAGGTTCACTACAATCGTCGCATTGAGGATATAGATGCGCTGTCCCGGGACGTCGACCTAGTGGTTGCGGCGGACGGAGGTAATAGCGCTGTCAGGAAGCAATACGAGACATACTTCAGACCTCACTTCGAGCGTCGCCGGAACAAGTTTGCATGGTATGGAACACGCCAGCGCTTTCACCCGGTCTCGCTGATATTTCGTGAGACCCAGCATGGTGTCTTCATTGCCCACAGCTACCAGTATTCGGAGGACCTCAGCACCTTCCTGGTCGAGGTCGACCCTGTAACGTGGGCCAAGGCAGGCCTTGACAAGGCGAGCGAGCAGGAGAGCTGTGAGTATTGTGCAGCGGTCTTCCGAGAGGAACTCGGTGGCAACACGCTCCTGAGCAACCGGTCGCTTTGGTTCGAAGCAAACATAGCGAAGAACGAAAACTGGTTTCATCAGAATATCGTTCTGCTCGGCGATGCGTTGAGGACCGTACATTTCTCGTTGGGTTCGGGGACACGGATGGCGATGCAGGATGCTATCGCCCTTAACAACGGGCTCACTGCCCATCCTACTGATCTGATGGCGGCCTTTTCACACTTCGAGAGCAACCGGCGTCAGGCGTCGTCAACGTTTCAGACCGCAGCGGCGAAGAGTCTTGACTGGTACGAAGGTGTTGCAGAGAAACTCTATCTGGAACCGGTGGATTTCGCGGTCGACTATATGTGCCGCACTGGCCAGGTTGACCTTGAGGATCTGAGAAAGAGAGACCCATATCTCGTTGCTGCGTACGAATCACGCCCCCATGTCCAGCCTGAACCGGCCTTGCAAAGGTGACCGGTGAGTGAAATCGACTAGCACGTGTGACCTGCAGCCAGCATTTTCGAACTCAGCTGCCTGTCATGAGCGACTTGGCGCTATCGAACGAAGAGGATTCAGATGAGAAAGATCTATCGAGTCGGACAGATTGTCCCCAGTTCCAATACCACCATGGAGACGGAAATCCCTGCGATGTTCAGGGCCCGTGAAGGCATTCGGCCTGAGCGGTTCACTTTTCATTCGAGTCGGATGCGAATGAAGAAGGTCACCAAGGATGAACTTGCGGCAATGAACCTCGAAGGTCGGAGGTGCGCTGCTGAACTTGCTGATGCACGTGTCGACATTATGAGTACCGCCTGTTTGGTTGCAATCATGTCGATGGGACCTGGTTACCACCGCGAGAGCGAAATGGAACTGGCCGAAGTAGCGCGTCAGAACGAATGCTTCGCTCCGGTAATGACTTCAGCAGGTGCCTTGGTTGAAGGCTTGAAGAAGATGGAAGCCAAGCGAATATCCCTAATGGCGCCGTATATGCGTCCGCTCACAGATTTGGTGGTGGACTACATTGAAAATGAAGGGATCGAGGTTATCGACTCAGTCTGCTTTGAGATTCCAGACAATCTGGAAGTTGGGCGCCGAGATCCCATGCAATTGCTTTCTGATGTGAAGCGATTGAACACGGAAGGTGCCGATGTTGTAGTCGCTTCAGCGTGCGTTCAGATGCCTTCGCTGCCGGCGATCCAACGTATTGAGGATCTGCTTGGGATCAGAACAGTTTCAACTGCGGTATGTACAGTACGTGGGATGTTGGACCGCTTGGAACTCGAGCCGGTTGTTCCCGGTGCTGGTGCCTTGTTGGCTGGCGGCTGATTCATTTGACCGCCGTCAACCAGCTTTAATACGTTGTTGAATTCAGGCTGTTGCCTTTGAGACCGTGGTCAGGAGATAGACATGCAAACGAGCATCGCCATGAGGATGAAGGAGCGCGTCAAAGATACCGGAATGACGGAAGAAGAGTGGCGCGCGCGGGTGGACCTCGCAGCCGTCTACCGGCTTGCGTATCTGTACGGGTGGGACGACATTGTCTACACACATATCACATTGCGTGTTCCCGGCAAGGAAGATCATTTCCTTATCAACCCATTCGGGCTTGCATTCGAAGAGATTACTGCATCAAACCTGGTCAAGATAGATCTGAATGGTGCGGTAGTTGGTGAGTCCGACGCCGATGTAAATATGGGTGGTTTCACCATCCATAGCGCGGTCCACGGGGCGCGACATGAAGTCAATTGTGTCATGCATCTACACATCAATACTGGTATCGCTCTATCGATGATGAAGTGTGGGCTGTTGAATCTCTCTCAGCATGCGATGCTTTTCCACAATCGACTGGGGTATCACGACTACGAAGGCCCTGCTCTTGACCTCGACGAACGACGTCGCCTGATCGCGAATCTGGGCAACAAGAATGCGATGATTCTGCGGAACCACGGATTGCTCACTGCTGGCGGTACGGTTGGCGAGGCCTTTGTGCGGATGTCCTACCTGGAACGAGCGTGTCAGACGCAGATACAGGCGATGTCGTGCGGCACCGAACTTACTGTGGCGACCGATGAACTGGCAGAAAAAACTGCTCGGACGCACGAAAATGACGTTCTGCCGCTCGGTGAGCGTGAATGGCCCGCCATGCTGCGGCGGCTTGACCGGGAACTGCCGGGATACGATAAATGAGTAAAAGTGACGTCGTGGTCGTCATTGACGATCCTGCTCTGGGATGCATCCCGGGTGATGTTCACGCATGTTTGCTTGCGCATGATGTGGAAAGCTACCTTGTCAGCGTTGCCGATTTCGTCGCACTTCCAGATACCGCGCGGCGCGCACGTGTCATTGTGGTCGGGGTTAGTGTCAGGTTCGATGCGAACCTGCTTGATTCACTCCCGAACGTCCGCGCATTGGTGTCCGCGGTGATTGGTGTCGATGCGATCGATGCTGTGGCGGCTGCAAGGAGAGGGATTCAGGTTTCAAATAGTGCGGCAGACGAAGCTTCGGAGAGCCTTGCAGAGGCGACCATTCTTCTGATACTTGCATCCCTGTATGACCTCAATAGGGCACAGCGGCTTTTGGCGCTCAATGCGCCTCGTCCACCGCGTCCTTCCGCGGTTATGCTGAAGGGGCGGACGGTCGGTCTTGTCGGATTTGGCAAGACTGCCCAGCACGTCGCGAAGCGCCTTGCCAACTGGAACGTGCGCATTCTGGCGTATGCGCGATCTAGGCCGGATACGTTCTCTGGAGTGGATTTTGTCTCATTGCGTGATCTCATGGTCGAGAGCGATGTGATCAGCATACATGCATCACTGAATCCTGCAACCGAAGGGCTGATTAGTCGAGAGCGTCTACAGATGACCAAGCCTGGTGTGGTGATAATCAACACCGCTCGAGGCAAGATTGTCGATGAGGATGCACTTGTCGAGTTATGCGAAAGTGGGCATATTGCAGCGATTGGATTCGATGTGTTCGCTCGCGAGCCATTACCGGTGGAGAGTCCCATGCGTGCAGTACCGCGAGCGATTTTGACGCCTCATCGACTTGGTCACACGGTCGAGTCTTTCGACGCACTCGCGCGCGCAACCGTTGGTAACGTCTTTGATGCGCTCCGGAAGGGTGTGAGTAACTAGTCAGCCACGGGGCGTTGCGTGCTCTCGGGTGCCGCGTGGTACGTAGGCCGGGGGTAAGGCCGGTGAGTTGCGGATCGGGGCGTTTTTTGCTGCCTCCTTGAATGAGGCGTTGCGTAACAAGGAACCCATAAGCAGCAATGCACCGCGATGCATGGTGATGGAATCCGCGCTATCCTCGCCCCTTCAAGTGCCCGAGGCCGGACACCTGCTTGAGATCCTGGTAGTCGCGTTCAATGCGCCAGTGCATTTTGGCAACGTAAACCAGACCTTCCGCAGGTGTATCTTTTGGCAATGTTGAAAGCCAGTGTTTAGCCGGCTCAGGCTCGCCGTTGGGCCACTCGATCAGCAGCCATTCTTCATCACACGGAGTGGCCCGCCGGTAATTACGGTGTGAGGGGCACAGCCGCGAATCGGGAACTCGGTGCAGCACGCGTGCGCTCTCGCGACGAAACCGTGTGATAGCAGGATGGCTCGAGCGCCAGCGCCGGATCCTTGACCGGAACGGGGTCATGTCTCGGTACGCGGCGCTGCAGGCTTCGCGGCTGATCACCGTTGCCCTTCGAGGGTTCGGCCGGCAACGGTGCACGACCCGGCGGCTATACGCGGGTTCCCGACTGGATACCCACTGCATATCGCAGACCGAATTCGCCAACGGCATCGCGAAACGCCCGTGTCATTTCCGCATCCTGCATCAGCCAGCACAGTACCGCCCTGTGCACCGCTTTGCCATGCCTCACACAACTGTGCGATCGTGATCTGCGGCTTGGTTGTAAATTCGACCGCGTCGGGAACGAACGCCGGCCCGCTACCGCCTTGCGGGATCACCGGCGCAGTCCTGTGGCAGATAAAGCAGCTACCGACAGACTCACGGCGGCCTGGAAGTTATCCTGTTTGCCAAGTTGGCGCTACGCCGACCGAATGCTTGCCTTTCTTCGGGTAGCCTGTGTCGTCAAAACCCAGTACTGGCCCCTTGCCGAGTCCATGTGCGGCAACACCCAGGGGCGCACCGGTTCGAGAATTTCCTATATTCGGCCGGGCAATTCTAACTTCCCTTCACAGTCTTGGGCCGCCTTGGCTCAGGTTTTCCCAAATTTAAGCTTATTCTCACGGCGAATTCAGCAAATCCTTACCCCGTCCAGCTTCAGAGATCGAAGTACATTGCCGTTTACGAATGAAGCACTATGGCAATTGCGCCCCGCTTTAGCCCTACACAGTCAGAACTCGACACCAACTCTTCAACGGATGCAACGTGGTTAGCTTTGTACAGACGATCAGATTCAAGATCATCCTCGCGTTCAGCGCGTGCGTGATATTAATGGCTGCAATCGGTGGTTATGGCATATCCGGGTTGTCCAGACTCAATTCCAACGTAGCCGACGAGTACGCCGGCAATACCATTCCTATTATTGATCTGTCGGACCTTCGCGAAGGTACTTTGGACATCCGCCTTCAGTTGCGGCGAATTCAGGTGTTTCATGATCAAGGAAAAACGGCCGCTGCGCTTGAGATAATCAAAGGTGACCAGGAGCGTATCGATAAAGCATGGAATCACTATTATCCGGGCGGTATAACCAGTGAGAAGGAACGTGAGATTGCGGATAAAATCAGGAACGCTCTGTCTCAGTTCAAGGCAGCACGCGAAGAGGCTTTAGGCGTGTTAGCTGCGGGCGACTACGAGAAGGCGGCACCGCTGCTCGACAAGACGGGTAATTCTGGCGATACGTTGAGAGCCCTATTGAATGAGGATGCTGCAATCAATCTCGCTCAGGCTCAGCAATTTGTCGGTGACAGCGGTTCGACGTTCAGAACTACGCTTTGGAGCGCAATCGCACTTCTTGGCGCCGGCATTATTGTTGCTGTTGGCATGTCGGTTTACCTGCTGCGTACGATTTCCAACCCGCTCAACAAGGCGGTTGCTGTAGCGAACCATATCGCACGAGGCAAGCTGGAAAATCACGTTGTGGTGGATGCTGCAGGGGAGTTTGGGCAGCTTCTCGAAGCGCTGAAAGAAATGGACCAGCAGCTCGGCGATACGGTTCGCGGAATCAAGACGTCCACCGACTCCGTCGCGGTGGCGTCACGCGAAATTGCCTCCGGCAATACCGACCTCTCTGCACGCACCGAGGAACAGGCTGCGTCGCTCGAAGAAACTGCGGCGAGCATGACGCAGCTGACCGAAACTGTAAAGCAGAACGCGGACAATGCCCGGCAGGCGAACGCACTTGCCACGAGCGCCACGGACATGGCTGATGCGGGTAACGAATCGGTTCAGGCCATGGTCGGGACAATTGGCCAGATCAGCAGTAGTTCAAGCAAGATTTCCGAGATCACCGGAGTCATCGAAGGCATTGCTTTCCAGACAAACATTCTCGCGCTGAACGCGGCCGTCGAAGCCGCACGTGCCGGCGAACAGGGGCGAGGCTTTGCCGTGGTTGCAAGTGAGGTGCGCAGTCTGGCCCAACGATCCGCTACTGCCGCGAAGGAAATCAAGGAGCTGATCAGTTCATCAGTGGCAACGATTCAGCACGGCGCGAACCAGGCAGCGGAAGTAAGCGCCACGATGGGAAAGGTCAAGCAGGCGATCAAGCACGTGTCCGATATTGTCGGCGAGATCGCGGCAGCGTCCGAAGAACAGAGCCGTGGCATTGAGCAGGTGAATCAGGCCGTCGGCCAGATGGATGAAGTCACACAACAGAACGCAGCGCTTGTTGAGCAGGCGGCCGCCGCAGCGCAGTCGCTAGAAGAACAGGCCACCATTCTGAAGAACACCGTTTCCGTGTTCAGGATCGCTGATACGGCGCAATCTATCTCACGTGTAGCAATTCCGCAAAACAAGCCTGGCCTGCCAGCTTCCAGGACTTCCATTAGGCATAGCGTGGCGTCCACAAAACCGAAGGTTTCCGTGGCCATTGCTGACAATCCCAACGCACTCGCAGTCGATGCAGCGAAAGCGGACTGGGAAACTTTCTAATCACGCAACGCATTATGTTCAGAATTTTTAAGACGCAGAGTGGCACGGCAGACCTCGAAATCCAACCGGTTTCGCTGGCGCAATCGTCGCCAGTCTCGGCCACTCAGTCTGAAAAAATGGGAGACGACACGTTACTCGATTCGCTTGCGATCCTGTCGAAGATAAACGGTATGAGTGTCGTTCAACACGGCGCGCGCCTTGCAGTCATGGGCGAATTACTGGTTTCGGTGCTGACGCACTTGCCGACCGAGATGCGGGCAGATATCGTCGAGTCGTTCCGCGACAGGGTTGATAATCTGATGTCGCTAAGTGACGACAGGAGCTTACCGGAACAATACCACTCGGCGCTCTTAACCGAAGTGAACCGTTACCTGAATGCACTTCGATAACCTGCCTATCGAAGCAACCGGGCCGCACAGGCAGACTTCCTGAAGAGCAAGGAAAGAAATGAACGAGATTCATCAGTTGCAGGATAGCTCGCGGCGACCCGACGACAGACCGGCATGCGCGTGAGTGTCATGCTATGGCGTGAACGCGCTCCGACCGTATGGTCGTATTGGGGGCGCGGCCGCGCGAGGATGGCCGACGAATCGCTGCTTCTTGACTGCTTCGTGGCCGTGGCCGCCGCTGGATTGCGAGGCTGACCTCAACATCTGGTTTTCCGGTGCATCATTCAATCGAGAGTGATTCCATGAAGAAACGTGGTCAGGACGATCTCGCACGGCAGAACGCGCAACTGCGGAAGGAGCGCGACCATCTCCGACGTTTGCTTGCGGAACGCACCGAGCGTCTACACCTGAAGAGCTTCGCCCTCGATCTGGTGCGTGAAGCCGCTTACCTGATCGGCGAGAATGGCCGTTTCGCGTACGTTAACGACGCATCCTGCCGTGCCCTCGGGTACAGTGCCGACGAGTTGTTGCAGATGACCGTGATGGATATTGATCCCAGTTGGAGCTTAGACCGGTCGACGGACCTTTTGGCCACGTTGCGCTCGATCGGCTCTCATGTCTTCGAGAGTACACACCGCCGCAGAGATGGCAGTCTGTTCTTGGTCGAGATCAACATCAGCTATTTCGAATACAGTGGTAGCGCATACAAGCTGGCGCTCGTACGCGACATCACCGAGCGCAAGAAGGTTGAGGAGCAACTACACGCCAGCGAACAGGCGTTTCGTGCTGTAGTCGAGCATTCGCCCGACTACATCGCCCGTTACGACCTCAACTACCGCCGCGTGTATGTGAACCCGGCAAGGCTGAAGCTCATAGCCCGGACGGCCAGCGAGATGCTCGGGACGACACCGGTTGAACCCTCGTCGCTGCTCGATCCGTCGACCTATCAGAAGCGTTTGCAAACGGTCGTCGCAACCGGGAAGGAATTCGCGGAGGAAGTACAGTTCCGCAATGCCGCAGGGGAGACTCGCTGGGGGCATATGCGAATCGTTCCGGAATTCGCGCCGGACGGTCAGGTTTCCAGCCTCCTTGTGATCGGCCGCGATATCCATGAATTAAAACGGAGCGAGCAGCTATTTCGCACGCTAACGGAAAATCTTCCGGACTTTATCATCCGTTTCAACAGCGAATGCCGTCCCAGCTATGTGAACCCAGCCGTCGCGAAGGCCTTCGGCATGAAGCAGGAGGATTTTGTCGGCAAGCGGCTGCGGGAACTGAAGCCCATCAGCGAACCCGCGCAGAACGATTCGCTCGAAGCGGGCATCCGTCGTGCTTTCGAGGAAGGTCAACCAAACCAGTACGAGGCACACTGGCAACTGACCGATCACGAGCGCTGCTACGAAATCCGGCATGTTCCGGAGAAAGACTCTGAAGGCCGCGTCGTCAGCGTGCTCGGCATTGGCCGTGACATTACCCGCTTGCGCACTGCTGAGCTCGCGTTGCGTGCGAGTGAACGAGCTTATCGTACGCTCGCCGAAAACGCGCCAGATCCGATCATCCGGTACGACCGGAACTGCAACCGGATTTACGTCAATCCCGAGTACGAACGCGTGACAGGTCATAAAGCTGAGCATGTCCTCGGTAGGTCTCCTGCGGAGATTTCATATGGGCCAGCACATCTGATAAGCCCCTTCACGGAGAAGCTGGCGGGGATCATGGACAGTGGGATGCCGGAAGACATGGACTACACGTACGAAATGAATGGAAAAACAGTCTGGTGGTACGTACGCGCGGTCCCGGAATATGGCGACCACGGCACCATTCAAAGCGTGCTCACGATCTGGCGCAACGTCACCGAGCGCAAGGAAGCGGAACGCCGGTTACTCGAATCGTACGAACTGCTGCGGGAACTTGCATCGCGACGCGAAACGGCACGCGAGGAAGAGCGCAGACGCATTGCCCGGGAGATGCACGACGAACTCGGCCAGCACTTGACGGCGCTCCGGATGGGGGTATCGGCCCTGCGCTTACAGTTCGGGCACGAGCATCCGGCTCTGGCGGAGCGAATTCAGAATATGCTGTCGCTGTCCGACCGGACCATTCAGGTCGTCCGAGACGTGGTGTCGTCGTTGCGCCCCGCCGTTCTAGATGCCGGAATTGCCGCAGCGCTCGAGTGGCTCGCCGCTGAATTCTCACGCATGAATGGCCATATTGCCTGTCGCCTGCGCGTCATCGAAGCGGATCTCGCCCTCAGCGAAGAGCTGGCCGTCGCTCTCTTTCGTATCGTCCAGGAGGCGTTGACCAATATCACGAGGCATGCTCGTGCGAGACAGGTGGTCGTCACACTGAAACGAAGAGGCGACGATTGCGTTCTTGAGGTTTGCGACGATGGACAGGGTTTCGATCCTGTCGCGATCCGCAAGAAGTCGTTCGGGTTGGCCGGCATGAAGGAGCGCGTGCTGATGCTCGGGGGCAAAATTAGCATCGCGAGCACGCGAGGCGCCGGCACCGCCGTCAAGGTGAGCATTCCCATCGCCAGGCGTGCGGCAAACGCTTGACTTCGTCCAGGCGCCGCAGCGCAGTGAGCCTGTGTGAGAAACACGTATACCGTGTGCCATCGCATCGGACTGCGCAGGCAGCTTGGGTTTGATTCTTCTCCGTGTCTGTTCGCCTGGTAGCGTTCGGATCATCCTGTCTCGCTGCGCGAAAGACAGAATGTAAGCACATTTGGTCAACTTGTAAGCGAGCTTTCCCCACGAAAATTCGTCCTTCACGAGGACGGGCATTGTCTGCGTTCTGCTTTACCGTTTCCGTCAGCTGCGTCATGCTGGCTGGAATCGTTCAAGCAGACTCGTTTTTTTGCGGTTTGAGCGGAGAGATCTGCATCGTGTCTGGCGACAATTACTTCTGCCGACGGTAGTTCTAGTTGACGCCAGACAGCATCGCCGCTGGCAATTTGACGCGATGCTATCGCGATCAATTCCGACGATGATCGAACTGCCCCGACGACCTTCGCTATACGAGTCAGAAGTTCGTTAAAAGCGCTGGTTATGTCCAATTTCATTTCGACTCGTCACTGCGATTCCCCACGTCAGGTCAATGGATTGACTTACTTCGCTGAGCGTTCCTCGAATGCCGACGAGGCTTCGTCCAATTGAGCACAATTGCCACCATACGGTAACACTGGCCAGAGTGCCTCCTACTGCGAGAACGCTCAAAAGGGCGATTCGCGCGAGTTGGAAGGAAGGCATATCAGCTTTACATGTCGCGTTCGCCTCTTTGTTCGGCATGCTGTTGAGATCCTCGAGATTGTGTCTCGTGCTGCTGTAAGGACGGGGCTGTCCTGCCTGAATGTCGATTGCCGACGCCGTGTCTCCGCTGCGGGAGATTGTACGGCCGCGCGAAAAGCATTCATGAATAGGTCGCGATGCTGGATAAACTCCTGCGCGATTTGCTCGGTGGTGTCCGGTTTCCTGCTGGTTCGGAACAATTCAAATTGCTGGTCTGTGGGCTAAAGAAGCCTCTCGACGAGATTGAAACGCCCCTTTTCATGCTGCTGTGCTGGGCACTCAGGGATACCACTTCCATCAGTTCAATCGCGCTGCAGTGCCTGGAGTCGATAGGCATTTTATAAGGACTCCGCAGGCAGAGTCGGTTCTTGATAGGAGCGCGTGGAGCGATTGTCGGTAGCGGAGATTCCGCGTACTCCCACTGCCGAAACGGCGATGCACAGGAGGTCACACGAAAAGAAGATCAGCCTTAACTGGGTTCTCAGGCCAGCCTTGAAGAAAGCCCCAAACGCAATTGAATGGTTCGGAGAACAGGCAGGGGTGATGGCCTACCGAGAAATCAGGAATTCCCTACGTCATCTGCCGGTAAAGTGTTGTCTAACGTTACCGTTAACGCATAAACGGGTACGAAATGAGTACACGCAAAGGTCTTTCTTCCTTTGATGATTTTTTCGGGGTGTATTCGCGATGACTGTCCTGTCTCGGCTATCGGTTACGGGTGTAACTCCACGGACTACATTGGTCGAGCTTTCGCAACGAAGTCGGGAAGGGCGCCGGCAGCGATATGGAATTCGCCTCGCGACGAGTAAGAAATCGTTTCTCTGTATCAAGAAGAAGGGGTGCTTCGCGCGATCAATTTCCCAGTTGGTCTGACTTCATGCGCGCGCGATCGATTGAGAAACGTCGCTCGCGAATTGTCGGCGATCATCTTTAAGTTAAAAAATTCGCTGGATTAAAAATCGAGTGGCACAGCAAAAATCAGGAGAGGTAGATGCGCAGAGGATTTATTGCAATTAGCTTATTCACCACCGTTCAGCTAGCCCAGGCGCAAGGTAGCGTAACGCTGTACGGAGTTGTCGACACCGGCGTCGAGTACTACAACAATGCTGCGGGAGGAGGGTCGTTTGTTGGCATGCCGACATTGACCGGTGAAGTACCCTCTCGTTGGGGGCTGCGCGGAGTGGAAGAGCTTGGCAACGGATATAAGGTAATTTTCGTTCTGGAAAACGGTTTTGCTCCGAGCAACGGCACGCTGAACAATGGAGGTCGATTGTTTGGGCGACAAGCAAACGTGAGTTTAAGCGGAGGCCTTGGTGCGGTCACGCTGGGCCGTCAAATGAGTATGACGATGTATTCTCTGACGAGCGCCGATATCATCGGACCTTCAATCCATGGCATCGGTGCGTTCGATACTTACCTGCCTAATTCACGTAGTGACAATGCTGTTGGTTATCTTGGCTCTTTTGGCGGGTTCAGGCTTGGGGCAACCTATAGCTTCGGCAGGGATGCCGCTGGTCCGGCTGGACCTGGGGCTACCAATTGCCCAGGGCAGGTTGCGGGGAATCCGGTTGCCTGCCGCCAGTACACCATGCTCCTCGGTTACGACAGTACTTATTTTGGCGCGGCGGCGGCGTACGACGTTATGCGTGGGGGAAATGGCGCGACGGCCCCGCTTTCAAGCCCAGGATACACGGACACGCATGTCGTCGTTGATGGTTACTTCCAGTACGGGTCGGGAAAGATTGGTGCCGGCTGGATTCGCCGGAATACTGCTGCGTCTGCTCATGCGCAATCCGATATCTGGTTTGTGGGCATGAACTATTATGTCACCCCGGCGTTCGTGATTGACGGTGAGGCGCTGCGATATGTTCTTCGCTCGCACTCGAACTCGACCATGATGATCGGTCGGCTGAGCTACTTCCTTTCCAAGCGCACGTCTGTCTATTCCTCGATCGCCTACATGATCAACAGTCAGTTCGGGAGTGCCCCGGTCGCGGCAGGCGGAACAGTGGCCATGGGTAAAAACCAACTGGGTGTCATGATGGGCGTCCAGCAGCGATTCTGAGCGGCGTCAGCCTGTATGACCATACCTGTTTCATTGAGCCGGATAAATCGCGCCGGATGCCAGGCGTGGGACTGGCGTACTTCCATTTCAACGCAGCGCCTTGTTTGTTGTACTGGCGGATATAGCGCGTGAGCTTTTTATTCGAGGTCTATGGTGCTGGTGAACACGCCGCGCGTGACGACATCGCGTTGAATACAGAACGCGGCGCTCGTTGAACAAGCGGCAGCACAATTACTGGAGGAACAGGTCGTGAACCTGACAGACACCGTCTCGGCATTCAGAATTGCCGAGACCGAAGTTTCCGCTTCGCGTATGGTTGTTCCGCAGAGCAATCCGCGCCCCTCAACTCCTCGGACTCCGACCATTCGTCGCACGGGGCTCGCGAACCCGGGAGCAATGCCTGAATCGTCCAGCGCTGCATTGTGCTCCGGTACGATCGTTCGGGGCGACGCAAGTAGCGCCGACTGCGAAACGTTTTGAGGGGGCATGATTTTGAACGACATTGACTCCCTCATGGAATCGCTGGCGACCTCAGTCGCCTCAAACGGCAACGCTGTTTCCCGCTTCGGCGCGCGGGTTGTGGTTATGAGCAAATTCATTGACGCTACATTTCCGCAACTCACCGCGACCCAATGTGTCGAGATCATCAGGCAATTCCGGCAGGGGATTGAAGACAGTCTGTCGCTCATGGACGATATGCCGCTGCCCGGAGAATATCACTCAACGCTGTTGGAGCAGACCAATAACCTGCTGACAGCGCTGGACAGAAAGAGTGGGGGGCACAGGTAGCTGGGGGTTTCTCCTTCTTATCGCGTTCCAGCGTAGACGCGGGAGGCACCAGCTATCCGAGGGGAAAACGCTCCGTAGTAGGACCTTTTGATTTGGTGTTCGCACCATCGCCTATTTCATTCCCGGAATTGCGCTCGCGCGACGCCCCTTGAAATGTCTGGTTCGGCCCTCTGGACGGTTATCTCCAATCTAAACGAACTACATTATGGCAACCTGCATAGCGCTTCGAGACCTGATAGGACAATTTACCCGGGAACCCAAAGCTGAGCGAGACCACGAACACCAAGCCGTTGTTGAAGAAGTTCGCGCAAAGGTTCTGAAATACGGCCTTACGGAGAAAGATATTTTCCCTCGCAAGCGCGCTCGTCCCGGCGCGAAGAAAAATCCATCGCTGGCGCCAAAATGCCAGGATCCGAAAATTAACAAGACGTGGACCGAGCGTGCCTGGGCACCCGACCGAATCAAAGGCAACAACGGTGACCGGTTCGTTATAAAGAGCTGACCTGTTCATATCCATGGCATCACTCCATAGCTCTCTGGCCTCCCGCGCACTTCGTCTTGCCATACTACGCATAGGGCTGGTCTCGATTTGCGCGGGTGCGATCTCATATTTCGTGAACGAATTCACGATTCAGGAGACGATCCGCCGTCAACTTCTGATTTCGACCGCGCAGACCTTGCAGCGCGAATCGTTGCCGTTCGACGAAATCAGACATTTGCAGAGCAATTTTCTCGAGGAATTCAAGGCGATCTACGCGGACCCTGCGGAGCGAAAAGCACTGTTGCACAATTTCAGCCAGATTTTCTATCGACACACCGACGGTTCCTACACGCAACGCGCGGGACTGTTCGAAGGCAATGCGCTGTCCGATGGCCGCAGGTTTGGTGGGATGTCGGCCACCTACGCTCCCGATATTCCGCCCGACGAAGATATAAAGATCCGCCTTACGCTCGCGTACATTCTGTCGTATAAGTATGGATCAAGCGTAAAGGGGAGGTTTTTCAACTTCTACGGTGTGCTCCCTGAAAAGGGTTTTCCTATTTTTCAGGCAAGCGACATTGCGAAGGTGTTCACCTATTCCGGCCCTGACGCGCTGAAGCTCGAGACCTACGAGTTCTACTATCGCGGCTTCGACAAGTCGAACGAGGGTACCGTCTTCACGCGTATGTATTGGGATCCATCGAATTCCGCATGGATGACGACCATCGCCACACCCGATGTGGCCGACGAGTCGGGAAGGCATCGCATCATGGCCTGCGTCGACGTGCTGCTCGACGATCTGATGCGCCGCACGGCAAAACCGCCCATTGAGGGAGCCTATACGACGGTTTTTCAGGCGGACTCCGAAGGCACACTGATTTATCACCGCGGCCTTACAACCGCAATCAAGAGCAGTGGGGGCAAGGCTTCAATCAGATCCCTGAAACTCGCACAGGATTATGCGGTCCTGACCGCAGGTCTTGCCGCGAAGCCGGGGCAAGTCTCGCTTGTCACCACCGCCGATGAAATCGTCGCCGTGGGTGCCATTCCGCGGACGCCATGGCTGCTCTCTGTTCACTATCCGAAGGCACTGATGCGTCCCGCCATCGCGCAGAATCTGGCGATCCTGATTACGTTGGGGATAGTCACGCTGCTGGTCGAGATTTTCATTCTGCGTTCGATCCTTCAAAAACAGGTCGCTACGCCTCTCTTTCGACTGATTCACGCGGCACGGCAGATAGGTCTTTCAAAAGTACGTCTCGATAAAGATTCGTTGCCTATGCGGTCGAACGATGAAGTCGGTGAACTGGCACACGAGTTCGCCACTATGGCGGAGCGCGTGCGGGATGCGCACGAGCAACTCGAGATCAAAGTGCAGGAACGCACCGCGGCGCTCGAGGAAGCGAACAGCAAACTGCTGTCGATGAGCATGACCGATGCAGCTACAGGAATTGCCAATCGCCGCCGCTTCGATCAGGTGCTGGCCAGCGAATGGCAGCGTGCGCAACGTACGGGCAGCAGCCTGGCGCTCGCGATGATCGATGTGGACTGGTTTAAGCATTACAACGATCGCTACGGCCATCAGGCGGGTGATGAGTGCCTGCGCAGCGTGGCGAGGATATTGGCAGTTCAGGTCGCTCGCGTCACCGATCTCGTTGCGCGCTATGGCGGAGAGGAGTTCGCTGTGATAGCGCCCGTCACGGGCCGTGACGGAGCCCTGCCTTTGGCGCAGCGGCTCTGCGCAGCGCTTGAAAGCGCTGCGTTGCCACATGAGACGTCGCCATTCGGCCATCTCACCGTCAGCGTCGGCGTAGCTGTCGCCGCGCCGGCGGAGGGCGGAGCACCCGAAGATCTGATGACACGCGCCGACACCGCACTATATCGAGCGAAAGCGCAAGGACGTAATCAGGCTGTGCTGGCAGACGCATGGGAGAGCATGACATAGCGTCCCGGGCGCCCAATGCTGCGAGCAATTGAGCATACCTCACCGCGCAGGCTTCTCATGTACTGGATTTTTTGAGCTGTCTGACTCGTTGAGTTCAACCAGTGGTTGTCGGAGATCATCACGCTCTGAATGTCCTTGCGGCCTCGAAATCCAGCTTACCCAAGACGTCCGACGGCAATCGCAAAAATACTTACCATAGGAGTAGATCGAAGTGTCCCAGGATCGAAGCCGCCGCTCATCATCACCCTACCAAAAAGGCAAAAGGATACAAGTCACGCAACCACGTTGGGCGAACGACGAATCGAGCGATCCGCTAGCATCCGCGATGGCCACACTGGTCTTTCTGCGGGTCTCGCGAGTGGTGGTGCTCGATGGAGCAGGGCCGCAATTCGACGAAGCTGGCAGTGAGATGTTCCGACCTGTAGCTGGCCCCCTGCAGGAGGGCGACACCGCCGTTCTGCAGCTGAGTGGCGAGGAGTTCGGCTTGGTGCTCGCATCGGCGAACAACGAAGGCTCGAGAAATTCCTGCAAGCGTGTATCGACCGAGGCGAAGGTCAGCGATTGGGTGCACCTTGCGACAGGGCGCACAGAGGTCGACACGACGCTCGAACAAGCCAGCGCCGCGTTGTATGCGGGCAGGTGCTACGGCCGCAACCGTGTCTGCGAGGCACAGCATGTTTGAACGTCCGGGCGTGCAGCCTCGACTCCGACTCAGCCGGGCTACCACGAGGCTGACTCTGTGGCTCGGCGTAATCCGCGATTCGTTCGTGACGTTGATGCCCGTGACATTCTTCGGCCTAGGTGCCCTGCTGCTGCAAAACCTCCCGTGGGATGCCTACCAAGGCGCGATGACCGCGCTCGGGGGAAAGGTCTGGCATGAGCGCATGAACGTGGTCGTGCTGGCCACGCACGGCGTCATGGGGCTGGTGCTGGCACCACTCATTGCCGTTCATCTCTTCCGCCGTCTGCCTTCAATACCGGTTGATGGCCTGGAAGTCCCCCCGGTCGTGGCGGCATTGTCGGCGCTGGTCAACTTCATGCTTTTCGTGTTTGCCAAGCCGATTTCCAGCGAGAGTTTCGGTCGCAACGCCATGCTCCAAGGCATCGTTGTGGGCATCGCCTCGACCGAGCTGCTTCGGCAGTTGGTGCGCGTGCGCTGGTTTGCACCCGCACGCGTGCCTTACGACGTCGAGTCCAACTTCTACTTCGGGATCCGGCTCACTCCGCCTGTAATGGCGTCCGGCTTGATCATGATGGCGGCCGTTGTGCTGTCCGATCGGCTACCCCGACTGTCGCACGAGGCACTCGCGGCAATCGTGGCCGCGGTCAATTCGCATGGGACGGCTGCATGGCTACTTAGCATGGCGGCGGCGGGTCTGAACCAGATCCTGTGGTTCGCGGGCGTGAACGGCGGCAACATGCTCGATGTCTATGCCACCGACCTGTTCGCGCGGGCAGACACAGTCTACGCCGGTGGGCTAGCGTCGCGGACCTTGTTCAATAGCTTCGTCCTGCTCGGTGGGTCGGGCGCCACCTGCGGTCTGATTGTGGCGATTCTGCTGGTCGTAAAGCAGGGTCCAGAGCGGCGTATCGCACAGCTGTCCGTCGTGCCGGCCTTCTTCAACATCAACGAGTTGCTCATGTACGGCCTGCCCATCGTGCTGAATTCGACCTATCTGATTCCTTTTATCTGCGTGCCGCTCGTGCTCTGCCTGCTTACGCTCGCCCTGGTGGAGAGTGGCTGGCTGACGCTCCATCCGGTGGTCTTGCTGTGGACGACTCCGCCACTGCTATCCGGCTGGATGCTCACGGATTCGTGGCGTGGTGCCTTTGTGCAACTGATCGAGATCGGCCTGAGCGCGGTGCTGTACCTGCCGTTCGTTCACAAGGCCGAGGCAGACCGCAAGAAGCGCGAGGCCGAAGCTGCACAGGTGATGATGCAGACTATTCTCAACAATGTGCCGGCACGTACCCCGTTGATCAAGCGCCACGACGAAGTCGGCCACATAGCGCGCGGGCTGCTCTCGGATCTTCGCGATGGCCTGAACCACGACCGCCAGGCCTTGAGTCTGGTCTACCAGCCAATGCACGACCGTGAAGGCACCGTTGTGGGCGTGGAGGCGTTATTGCGATGGCGCCACGCGCGCTATGGCGCCATTTCACCGCTCATCGCGGTGACTTTGGCCGAGGACAGCGAGGAGATTCATCGTGTGGGAGCTTGGGTACTCAACGAAGCCTGCGCATGCAAGGCGCGCTGGAACGCGGCGGGGCACCGGCAACTGACGATGGCCATCAATCTATCGCCTATTCAGCTTACCGATCCCGATCTACCCGCGCGCGTGAGCACGGCGCTGCGTATGCACGGGCTGGAGCCGGTCGAGATCGAGTTGGAGATTACCGAATCGGCCGAGATACCGGGTGGCCATGTGGTCGACCAAACGCTGAGACAACTGGCCGCGGCCGGTGTGCGTTTGTCGATGGACGATTTCGGTATGGGGCACTCGTCTCTGCTGTACATGCAACGCTTTCCCGTGTCTTCGATCAAGCTCGACGGCTCTCTTACTCGCCTAGTGCTGACCAATAGCACCACCGCAGACGTTATCCGTACGATCACCGCTTTGGGCCGTTCGCGAAAGGTGAAGATCGTTGCCGAATTCGTGGAAACCACTGCGCAACGTTGCGCGCTTGTCGAGTTGGGCTGCGATATCTTCCAGGGCTATTTCCACAGTGCGCCGCTGCCCGAGCAGGCTTGCCTGGATCATTTCACGCAGCATGGGCTGTCCGCGTCGAGTGAATTTTGAGCCGAGGTAGAGACTGGACTAAAGCAGGACCGCGCAACGGTATAGATGATATCGAGGAGGGGCGCTGGCGACGTCGTCGATTGCAATGTATCCCGAAGCAGTTGTCTATCGCATGCGAAGGTAACAGCCGGCTATTTTAATGAGAAAGCGTGTCCATGAACGGTTCTGTCAAGTTTGCGAGAGTAGACTGCCGTGGTGGTTTCAGAGTGGTTATCTTTATTAGATAACTCCATCGGCAGCAGTGGCGACAGTTCAACCATGCTCTGTGGCGAAAGCGTTCCCTGAGTATGACGCGGTGACACGCCGCGTTCATTTGATGTCTGGGCAACGAGAAGTGCTACCGAGCCGAAGGATGTGAGATAAGCCTGCATGCCATGCGCATTTCGAAAGCCGCACGTCTGATGTTCGCGACTGCGGGTTGGCTGGTGGGTGTGGTCAGCGCGGTTATTCACCCGTGCAGCCGCTCTGACGAGAACGTTGCATGAGTTCCAGTGTGTCAGCCTTTGCCGCCGGATAGCGGTGCAGTTGGTCGGTAACGATCCTGCGCGGCACCGGGTTTGAACGGAGCGCCCGCGGGACGAAGCGCTTTGCCGCGGCCTTGTCGCAGCGCTTGTGCACCAGCACCTCGAGTTCGGTGCCATGCTCATCGACCGCTCGCCACAACAGATACGGCTCGCCGCGTAGCGTCACATCTCGTCCAGACACCATGTGCTGCCCGGCTTGTGCCGAGCCGCTTTGGTGCGCTGGGCGAATTCAACGCCGAACTTGGCACATCAGGAAAGGATCGTTCGTACGCGACCTCGACACCGCGCTGGAGCAACTCCTCCTTGATGCTCCGCAGGCTTGGGCTTAACCGGAAATACCAGCGAACCGCGCAGCCGATGACGGGGCGGAGAAGCGGTAGCTGTGACAAAGATATGTAGTGTTACTAATCATTTTGTTATGCCGCCGCCGCCCTGTCAACCTGGCAGAGCCCTAGAATCGCTTTATCTGCGCTGCGCCAGTCGCTCACGCAAGAATTCGATGAAGCGTTGCGTTTTCGCGGGCAGGAGGCGGGTTTCGGTAATGGCATAGACTGGCATCGGCTTGCCGTGCCATTCGGGCATCACACGACGAAGCCGGCCATTGGCCATTTCATCGGCGACTATCTCTTCCGGCAGCAGGACGATTCCCTGATCAAGCGTTGCGAGGCGGCGGACCATGCCAACACTGTTGAGCGTGAATCGCCCACCGACGCGGATTTGAGTAGTTCGCGTCCCATCTTGCAGCGTCCATGTACCCGAACCGGCTTTCAACATACCCAGGCACTCGTGCCGCTCCAAGTCAGCAGGTGTGCGTGGCTCGCCCGAGCGCTCGAGATAGCCGGGCGAAGCGTAGAGGTGCGCTTGAAGTGAGGCCAGAGGACGCGCGATCAGCTGAGAGTTCTCCGACTCGCCCATGCGGATTGCCACGTCAAAAGGTTCGCTTACCAAGTCGATTCGCCTTGGTGTGAGGTCGAAATCAAAGGTAATGCCGGGGTAGAGGTTGGCGAACTCAGCAATCAGGGGTGCAAGATAGGTCACGGCAAAGTCTACTGGAAGTGACGCGCGCAGGAGACCGCTCGGTTGCGCGAGCATTTCACCTAGCTGCTCGTGCGCGAGTCGAGCCTCATCGACGATCCGTTTGCAGCGCTCGAAGTAGATCTGGCCGGCCTCGGTCAGTTCGATCTTGCGCGTCGTTCGGTGCAGGAGGCGCAGCCCAATTGCCTTCTCCAATACAGCGATCCGTCGCGAGAGGGTTGAGTTTGGAATCCGCAGGGCCTCCGCAGCACCGCGAAAGCCCTTTGCTCTGACAACCTCAACAAATAGGGCCATATCATTCAATAGCTCCACGCCGATTGCTCCATATTTAGATCAATGATATCCAAATTACCATATTTATCTCAGAGGAGAAGCGAACGATCATATCGCCATGGAGTCTAGGGAATCAACCATGAAGCGAGATAAGAATGTGGTTCGGTGGCGTGACGATGGTGTCACTCGGAAGCTTGACGGTAAGCAAGTCGCAGTTATCGGTGGAACTGGCGGGATTGGGCGAGCCTTAAGCCGCTACCTGGCGTCGCTCGGCGCCAATGTTGTAGTCGTAGGGCAAACCTTCCGCGATGGAGACGCATCCAGGATCAATTTCATCAAGGCCGACCTGAGCCTGATGAGCGAGGCACAGCGCGTCGCCGCGCTACTACCTGCGGAAACATTGGATCTGGTTATCTTCACCACCGGTATTTTTGCCGCGCCCCAGCGTCAGGAAACCGCGGAGGGCATTGAGCGCGACATGGCCGTCAGCTACCTGAATCGACTGGTCATTCTGCGCGCCATTGCACCGAGGCTGGGCACGCAGCGTCCTGGGGCATTGACCAAGCCGCGCGTGTTCGTCATCGGCTACCCCGGCAGCGGCCAGATTGGCACGTCCGACGACCTGAATGCCGAGAAGTCGTACAAGGCCTTTGCGGCCCACATGAACACCGTTGCGGGCAATGAGATGCTCGTACTCGACGCAGCGAAGCGTTACCCGCAAGCCACGTTCTTTGGTCTGAATCCAGGCCTGATCAAGACCAACATCCGCGATAACTTCTTCGGCAAGGACTCGTTGAAGTCGCGCGTGATGGAGGCGTTGATCGGCATGCTGACGCCCACGGCCGACGCCTATGCCGAGCGCATCGGACCGCTTCTGGTTGCGCCCGAGATCGAGCGACACAGTGGTGCACTGTTCAATCGAAAGGGCCAGGCGATCTTGCCATCGCCGGGGCTTACCGCTGAGCACATCCGCAAATTCATGACCGCTTCCGAGGCGCTCGTAGCACGGGCGGGCATCCAAAGCGCGGCTTTATCGAACGAGAAACCAGTCTCTACTTCCACCCATCATTCTTAAGAGTTTCATCATGAGCCAACTGTTCAGCCCCGTTCGTGTCGGACGCTACACTCTGCCAAACCGTCTGGTCATGGCGCCGATGACCCGCAGCCGTGCTTTGCTCGACGGTACGCCGGGAGACTTGGCCGCCGAATACTATGCGCAGCGTGCCAGCGTCGGTCTGATCGTCACCGAGGGTACGCAGCCCTCGGACGATGGGCAGGGCTATCTTACGACACCCGGCATCTACACCGATGCGCATGTTGCCGGTTGGAAGAAAATCACTTCTGCCGTGCATGAGAAGGGCGGCCATATCTTCATTCAACTCATGCACGCCGGGCGTATGTCCCATCCGGACAACACGCCGCATCATCGCCAGGGCGTTGCCCCCTCCGCGATCGCGCCAGGTACCGGCATGTTCACGGCAAAAGGCATGCAGGATATTCCTGCACCGCGCGCGCTATCGACCGAGGAAGTGCGCCAGACCGTCGCCGAATTTCGCTTTGCGGCGCGCCGAGCGATCGAAGCCGGTGCCGATGGCGTCGAAATCCACGGCGCGAACGCCTATCTGATCCATCAGTTCTTGGCCCCGAATGCCAACACCCGGACCGATGAATACGGTGGCTCCATCGAGAACCGCGCGCGCTTTGCCATCGAGGTGGCCGCTGCCATTGCTGAAGAGATTGGAGCGGACAGGACGGCCATTCGCCTATCGCCTGGCATGACGCTATGGGGCATCGATGAAGGCACCGAAGGGCCCGACCTCTACCGCTATCTAGTCGCAGAACTCGACAAGCTCGGCCTTGCCTATCTGCACATCATGCATCAAGGCAACGAGCCGCTGCTGACGGACATCGGTCATCTCTGGAAGCAGCCTTTTACGCTGAACCGTCCTGGCCGGCCGCGCGAACAGATTGGGGCAGACGTGGAATCGGGGTTGGCCGATCTGGAAGCCTATGGCCAGATGGTACTCGCCAATCCGGATTTTGTTGCACGCCTGAAAGCTGATGCGCCGATGACCGAGGCGAACCGCAACTCCTTCTTTGGTGGCGACGCGCAGGGTTACACCGACTATCCAACTTTCCGCGAAACCGCGAGCGCGTGAGGCACTCCATCATGCCTACTGTCGCAACGCTCCAGCGTGCCAACCACGGTAGCCACTTCCGGGCCTATGGCCTGCGTGGCGTGGCCGAGCTGATTGATCCCTTCCTCGGGGTCGATCATGCGTGGATGAGCGCGCCCACTTTTCCGCCTCACCCGCACGCCGGCGTTTCGGCCGTGTCCTACGTGTTCCTCGACTCGGAGACAGGGATCAATAACCACGACTCGATCGGCACCCGCAACTTGATTCGGCCCGGTGGTCTGCATTGGACGACAGCGGGCCGTGGTGTCGTGCATGAGGAAGTTCCTGCGGAATCCGGCAAGACCGTCCATTCGCTGCAAATCTTCGTCGGCCTTGCGCCGGAGAAGCGGGACATTGCGCCGTTTCCGCTGATGCTGGAACCGTCGGACATTCCGGTCGTGCAATTACCGGGTGTCAAGGTTCGCGTGCCGGCGGGGAGTTTCGGCGATGTCCGCTCTCCGTTGAATCCACCGACCGATGTGACGATGCTCGATATTTCGCTGGAAGAAGGTGCAGTACTGGAGGTGCCGGTGACGGCAGGCCACTGTGCGTTTGTCATGCCAATCTTTGGCACGGTAGCAGTGGATGGTCAGTCCTTTGGTCGTGACGATCTCAAGCTCCCGGTCTTCCCGACACAGGCGGCGCCTCGTACTGTTGCGCTTCGGGCAGCGCATGGCGGAGGAAAGGTGGTGTTGTTTTCCGGGCGCCCGCTTCGTTAGTGAGCATGCGGGCCGGGATCAGTAACCTCCGCGCAAGTGGTGTTGCTGGCCGGGACGGAAGAGATCCCGGCAGCGCATATCGGATGCGTGGAAGTTGCCGTCACGTTCTTACATGTCGTTGCACGGCCAGATGCGTTGGCCATTATGTCAGGAGGGTCATGATGACGTACGAAAGATTCACTGCGGATAACGCAGCCATGCTGTTGATCGATCACCAGGTCGGTACGATGGGCTGGGTGAAATCCATTCCGTTTGAAGAGATGAAGCGCAATGCGTTGATGCTGGCGCAGACCGCGCACATTCTCAAGATGCCGGTGGTGTTGACCTCCAGCATGGAAGAGTACGCACAGGGGCCGTTGCTGAGCGAACTCGAAACGATCCTGCCGACCGAGTTCGCCGCTCGCGTCAAGCGTTTCGGCATCGTCAATGCGATGGATGACGAAAATTTCGCCGCGGCAGTCAAGGCGACCGGGCGAAAGAAGCTGATCATCGCTGGTGTCACCAACGATGTGTGCACGGTTTATCCGGCACTAAGCCTCGTGCGCGACGGGTTTGACGTGCAGGTCGTAGCCGACGCGGGTGGTTCGCCGACCCAGATGGCTGACGATATTTCGCTGCGCCGGATGCAGCATGGTGGCGTTACGCTGACCAGTACGAATCAGTTGATCGCCGAGCTCGCGGGAAGCTGGACGACACCGGAAGGCGGCCAGTTGGTGCAGGTGCTGATGACGGCGCTGCAGGGTTGAAGACGTAAACGGGGGCGTGTGGCAAATGCGGGCGAATAATAGTGAGGAAAGGAGCATGTCGTGAATGGAGAGAACGACAAAGATTCACCAACGCCTGCTCTAGCACCACTGCCTTCCGAATCAACCCAATCGACTGCCGGTCAGCCGACGCCGCTTGCGGAGCGGCAGCGTCGGCTGAAAAGTGTCGCGCTTCGATCCTTCATTCTCGTTTTGGCGGCCGGCCTCGTGATTCTTTTCACCACGAGGTGGACCCATTGGATAGGTTCCGCCGCCCGGCAATCGACCGATGATGCCTATTTGCAATCGGATTTGACGCCACTTGCCGCGAAGGTGGGTGGCTACGTTCAAAGTGTCGCCGTCAAGGATTTTCAGCAGATCAAGGCGGGAGACCTGCTGGTTCAGATCGAGGACGACGATTACCGGGCTCAGGTGAATCAAGCCGAAGCCAACGTTCAGGTGGCGATTTCTGCAATTGATAATATCGAGAAGCAGGAGGCGTTGCAGCAGACCCTGATTCGGCAGGCAAAGGCGACGATCGCCGCAACCCGGTCAGACGTCTGGCGTTACGGCCGGGATCTGGCGCGCCAGCAGATTCTGGTCGCGGGCAACGCGAGTTCGAAGGAGGTCGCCGAGCAGGCTACGAATGCTTATCAGCGCGCGCAAGCGACACTTGATCTGAACAGTGCGCAGCTCGACCAGCAACTCAAGCAATCAGGCGTGCTGGAGACGCAGAGGGCGCAGGCGCAGGCTACGCTCAGAGCGCAACAGGCCGCGCTGGAACTTGCGAAGATCAACCTCGGGCATACGCGGATCACTGCGCCAGTCGACGGGATGGTCGGCCAACGGCAGGTCAAGCCGGGTCAATACGTCAGTGTGGGTACGCAGGTCATTTCGGTCGTTCCCCTTCCCAACGTTTGGGTGGTGGCGAACTACAAGGAAACGCAAATGACGGGTATCCGGGTTGGTCAGCGCGCTTCCGTGACTGTCGATGCATTTCCGGATGTCGTTCTCAACGGGCATGTCGATAGCTGGTCGCCAGCTACCGGATCTCAATTCAGTCTATTGCCGGCGGATAACGCCACTGGAAATTTCACCAAGGTCGTTCAGCGCATTCCGGTAAAGATTGTGCTCGACTTGCAAGGGCCGGCCGTCAAGTTACTGCGTCCGGGCATGTCAGTGATCGCGACCATCGATACTGAGGTGGCAGGGGAGCGAGAATCTGCCGCGTCGACGGGTTTGCGGTGAGTGAACCCGACAATCGTTGAGCGGAACTCACACATGTCTTCTTTGACACCCTCTCATAGCCCCGCGACCCAACCAAAAGCCGGCACGCATCCGATGATTGGCATTTTCGCGGTGCTGATAGGTTCGATCATCTCAACGTTGGCGGGTCGTCTCACGAGCTTTGGCTTGGCCGACATTCGCGGCGCGGTGCACGCCGGATTCGACGAGGGTGCGTGGATCAGCACGGTTTTTACTGTCAGCCAGATGCTGATGGGGCCGTTGACCGTCTGGCTCGGCGCCACGTTCGGTCCGCGGCGTGTGCTGCTCGTCTCCGCGACGGTGTTCACGGCGGCGTGCATCATGTTGCCGCTTTCACCTGACCTGCCGACCTTCATCGCGCTTTATGCGGTTGTCGGGCTATCTTCGGGGACGTTCGTGCCGCTCACGCTCAGTTTCGTCCTCCGCAACCTGCCAGCCGGGCTCGCCGTGTATGGCGTGGCCGTCTATGCGATGAACTCCGAGCTTTCACAGAACATCTCGGCTTCGATCGAGGGCTGGTATGCGGATCATTGGTCATGGCAGTGGATCTTCTGGCAAAACGCGTTCATCACGCCGCTGATGGCGCTTTGTGTATGGTTCGGCATGCCTCGTGAACCCATCAAATACGGAAATCTGCGATCAACGGACTGGATGGGACTTTTTTACGCCGGTGTAGGCTTTAGCCTGCTGTATGCAGCGCTAGATCAAGGGAATCGTCTGGATTGGCTTCATTCGGGATTGATTTGCGGTTTGCTTCTCGCCGGCGTCATTCTGGTCGTTGCTTTCGTCGTTCACGAATTGACCGCGGAGCAGCCGTTAATCAATCTTCGCTTTGTCGTCACAGGAAACGTTCCGATCCTCGCAGTCGTGTTGATCATGTTCCGTTTCGTAATACTCTCGACGGCTCTGATCGTGCCTCAGTACCTGACGACGATCCAAGGCTTCAGGGGATTGCAGACGGGTGACGTGCTGCTTTGGGTGGCACTGCCACAGTTCGCACTTGCTCCGCTGATCGCCATGACGCTGCGACACGTCGATGCACGCATACCGCTTGCGCTGGGATTTTCTTTGATCGGTATTGCCTGCTTTATGGCGAGCGGTCTCACGAGGGACTGGCAAAGCGATGATTTTCTCGCATCGCAGATCGTACAGGCGATTGGCCAATCGTTCGGATTTACATCGCTGATCTGGTTCATGAGCCAGCACCTGTCGCCTCGAGAGGCGCTTACGTTCGGCGCGTTCGTTCAGACCATACGGCTGTTTGGCGGAGAACTCGGCGTGGCGTTCATGCAGACGTTTCTTCGGATCCGCGAACAGATTCATTCGTATCTCGTTGGCCTTCATGTGACAAGCGGATCCTATCTGACCGAATCGAGGCTCGGTGGCTATAGCGCGGCTGTCGCTCATCGATCGTCTGGTCAGACCGAGGCCCAGGCAAGGGCAACCGGGCTACTGGCTCGGGCCGTTCAAACGCAGGCAAACGTGTTGTCCTATATCGACGGATTCACCGTGATTGGCATCTCGACTGTCGGATGTCTGCTCTTGATCATCATGTTGCGGCCTGCACCACAGGAACGTGCAGGATGACACGCGGTGCATCTCGTGTCACTGCACAATTTTCATTGAGCCTCCGGACACAGGGTGAAGACTCGCATGCATGAAAGTAGCGATGCAGGGAAGGTGAAATCTGTAATTGCGGCCGTTGTGGTTGCGCTCCTCGTCACGGGCTGCACGATGGAGCCGCACTACGCGCGGCCCGTGGCGCCCGTCGCGGGGGCGTTTCCGTCGGACGGCGTCTATGCGATGCAGCCGGCCACCGCGGCCGGCGCGCGCAGCGCGAGCGGCCAGCCCGCGACCGACATCGGCTGGCGCGAATTCTTCGTCGATCCGCGCCTGCAGCGCCTGATTGGGATCGCGCTGAAGAACAACCGAGACATGCGTGTGGCGGTGCTGAACGTGGAGGCGTCGCGCGCGCAGTACCGGATTGTTCGCGCCGGTCTGATGCCAACGGTCAACGTCGCGGCTTCGGAAAGCAAATCGCGTACGCCAAAGGACCTGTCGTTCTTCAACCAGACGATTTCCAACCAGTACTCTGTCGGTCTGAACGCGTCGTGGGAAATCGACTTCTTCGGGCGGGTCCAGAGCCTGAAGGATCAGGCGTTGGCGCAGTATCTGGCCACGGCTCAGGCGCGCAAGGCGGCGGAAATCTCGCTGGTCTCGCAGGTGGCGGATCAGTACCTGACGGTGCTCGAACTGGACGATCTGCTGAAGACCACGCAGAACACGTTGACGACAGCGCAGGAGTCGTATCGGATCACCAAGCTGCAGTTCGACAACGGTACGGGTTCGGAGCTGGATCTGCGCCAGGCGCAGACCGTGGTCGAGCAGGCCAGCGCCAACCTGCAGCAGCAGGCGCGCTTGCGGGCTCAGGCAGAAAACGCGCTGGTGCCGCTGGTGGGCGAGCCGTTGCCGGCCGACCTGCCGCCGGGCCTGACGTTGAGCGACCAGAATCTGCTCACGGATATTCCGGCGGGTCTGCCGTCCGATCTGCTGACGCGTCGTCCGGACATCATGGAGGCCGAGGAGAATCTGCTCGCGGCCAACGCGAATATCGGCGCGGCGCGCGCGGCGTTCTTCCCGAAGGTGTCGCTGACCGGCAACTTCGGCACGCTGAGTCCGACGCTCGGTGGTCTGTTCAAGCCGGGTTCGGCGGCGTGGGGTTTCTCGCCGTCGATCACGCTGCCGATTTTCGAAGGTGGCCAGAACAAGGCCAATCTCGATCTCGCCAACATCCAGAAGAACGTCCAGATCGCCACGTATGAAAAGGCGATCCAGACGGCCTTCCGTGAAGTGGCGGACGGCCTCGCGGCTCGCGGCACGTACGATCAGCAGATTGCCGCGCTTGAGCGCAACGAGCGCGCGCAGCAACGCCGATTTGATCTGTCGGCCCTGCGCTACAAGAACGGCGTTGACAACTACTTGCCGGTGCTAACCGCGCAGACCGACCTGTACTCGGCGCAGCAGACGCTGATCACCGCTCGGCTCGCACGCTGGACGAACCTCGTCGACCTGTATCGGGCGTTGGGCGGCGGCTGGATCGAGCGGGCCGGCGAGACGCCGCGTCCGGCCGATCAGCCGGTCGACTACGACTTGGCGGCGGCGCCTGCGCCCGCGCGCTCATACAGTGATTACACGGTTGAACCTATACGGGCAGAAAGATAGCTGATCATATTGCCTCCGTTCATCAAAACCGCAGCGTTTCGATGCACTGGTGCAACCGGGTGTGTATTGCCGGAAATATCTTGAGTTCGCTGCATTGCTATGGTTTAGCCGCGCTCTATAGATTTGATAAGCCTGCGGATGCTATTCCTTCGCTTCAGGCTCTTCTTTTCCTTGTAGCTAGGACCGTTTGGCGTCGTGTTCGCGCGACGCTTCTTTTTTCTCTTTAGGGAATCGAACTTGCTTCGAGAAAAATGGCCCTTACCTCGTTACAGAATAACTCCGACACGGAAACTCTTTTACAGGCATGTGTGAGTTTTGATCCGTCTGACCCATCACATAAGGTGGTGATGCGGAAGATGGTAATCCCGATGCTTGAACGCCGCCTTGGGCAGTTACATTTGATGGCCCGTGTTGCACCTGCAAGTAAGCCAATTCAATCTGCGATACAGGAGATCACGGCCGTCCTCGGCGTCGCTTTGGCTCGTCTGGATCAGGGACAAAAGCCGCCCGCACAACCTGATGCGCTCGACTTGCCAGCGACGTCAATTGATCATGCCGACGAGATGGATCAAGGCAAGCAAGCAGACCGCAAAAGGCAGGCGCGTCGCTCATAGTCCATTTGCAAAGCGAAACCCGCATGCATTGCATCTCGATGCAGAACGATGTCGTTCCGAAGTTGGTGCTCAACAGAAATACAACCAAACTGGACAGGCAAGGAGCATTGTTGCGTAGGCAGTGTCGGCTGCAACCTGAGATGAAAGCTGATTGACCGCTAGTGTACTGAGTGCACGCCCTTGGGAGCGGTAATTGCGACCGTGCCGACCGGAACGGCTAAAGCGAGTAGGCGACGGTCCTCCGGTCTCTCTCCGGTCATCGGATGTTGTAGGTGCAACGTTGTAGTTAAGAAGGATGGATTGCACGCGTTAGCGTCGCGCGAGATGGATGCCGGCGAGCATGCAGCGCACGGAGCCGCCGGCCATTTCAATGGTGGGCACCCGAAGTGGCAGCAGGCGCGCGGATTGCTCGATCTGTGCGCGTTGTTGTGGCCTCAGACTTTCAGTCGCGCGTTCGGATAACGCGAGCACTCGACCGTTGCTTCCGGTGAGTTCGATTGCGTTGCCGGCAAAGCTCTCGATCTGTTCGTGATCGAGCGCAATCACGGTCCGCCCACTTTCGAGCAGTCGCCGCTGAACTTCCGCGCGGCGGGATGCATTAGAAATCAAGTCGAGCCCCACCAGCGCAAATTCGGTCGCGATGCTCATCATGACGTTGGTGTGGTAGACGGCACGACCTGAGCGATCAGCAGTGTCGAAACACATGGGCTCGAAGTTGAAATGCGTACAGAAGCGCTCCAGGGCAACGGGGTCGGCGCGACGCGACCGCGCGGTGTAGGCAACGCGTGCGACGTGGTCGAGCACCATGGCCCCCGTGCCCTCGAGGAAAACACCGTCGTACTCGAGACCTGAGTAATCAATCACGTCCTGGACACGATACTCCGCTTTGAGCATCTCGACGATATCGGCACGTCGCTCGCGCCGGCGGTTCGCGCAATGCATCGGATAGAGCGCGATATGACCGCCAGCATGAGTTGAGAGCCAGTTGTTCGGAAACACGGAGTCGGGCGTCTGGTGTTCCCCGTGATCCTCAAAAATGTGGGTGCGGATTCCGGCTTGCTCCAACGCTGCTGCAGCCGCCGTGACCTCATTTCGCGCACCGGCGGCAAGTGCCTCATGGGCCCGCTCGCGGCCGGTGTGCTGAAAAGTATTGTCAGCCGCCGTTTCGGGGTTGGGGTGAAAGCAGTGCGGCCGGATCATGACGACAGCGCTGGGCGCCTGAATCGAAATAGTGCTCATGTCAGTGACGGTAGAACGAGTACGTTGTGTATGTCGTTTCGAGTTTCGACGACGCTTCTTATTGGCTCAGCGCCACGGCCTCGCTATTGAGCTCCATCAAGTCGTTCGCAGGCGCGTTCGATCTGGCCAGCGTATCGAACAGGTTTTTGGGGTCGACAGAAGGCGGGATCAAAGCGACCTGTGTTCCGACTTTCCGGCTCTGCGCGAGACTATGCAGATAGCGGAGCGCGGAATAATCTTCGAGCGCGAAGCCCACCGAGTCGAACACCGTGACCTGGTCGGGGCGTTCCCGGCCAGCCGCCTCGCCCTGAAGTACACGCCAGAATTCGATGACCGGGAAGTCGCCCGGCAGTTGCTGGATGTCCCCTTCGATGCGCGTCTGCGGCTCAAACTCAACAAATACGGTCGCCGCGCGTAGCACGTCTGCGTGCAGTTCGGTCTTTCCTGGGCAGTCGCCTCCGACTGCGTTGAGGTGCATGCCCGGCTCGATCATGTCGGGTGTGATGATCGTCGCGTACGCCTTGTCGGCCGTGACGGTTGTGACGATGTCGGCCCCACGCACGGCGTCTGCCGTCGAGCTTGCGTGCACCACTCTCAATTGTGGGTACCCCGCCAGATTGGCAATCAGCTTGTCTGTTGCGCGAGGATCGACGTCGAACACGCGGATCTCTTCGATGCCGAGGATTGTGTGAAAGGCGATCGCCTGGAATTCGCTCTGCGCCCCGTTTCCGATCAATGCCATGGTGCGAGAGTTGGGCCGTGCGAGCACTTTCGCCACCATCGCCGATGTTGCGGCGGTGCGCAACGCGGTCGTCAAGGTCAACTCGGATAGAAAAGTCGGGTAACCCGTGTCGACGTCCGCCAACGCGCCGAAAGCCATCACGGTATGGATGCCGCGCTCCGCATTGACGGGATGGCCGTTCACGTACTTGAAGGCGAACAGACTCGAATCCGCGACGGGCATCAACTCAATGACACCCACGTTCGAATGACAGGCAACGCGTGGCGACTTGTCGAATTCCTGCCATCGAAGGTAATCGGCGCGAATCGTGTCAGCGAGTTCCCGCAAGAAGCGCGGGACACCGATGTCCGCGACGAGTCGATAGGTTGCGGGTACGTCTAGAAAGCAGGTCATTGCCGAATCTCCCAGGTTATTAGTGGCCGCTATGTCGAAAACGCTGGAGAAATTATTCACCGGCCTCGAGCCAACAAAAAGATGGCAAAGATTGCAGTTTTGGCACGGTGTATAGCAAAATGTCAGATATCGGTGGCATTTTGCTAAATTTGACGGCGGGTTGTCTGTGCCGTCGCGTTCATATCGGTGGGGAAGGTGGTCAATCTCGATGATGCCGACAAGCAGTTGCTTGCGCTGCTGCGGCAGGACGCTCGCATGTCTGTAGTGACGCTTGCAAAGCACTTGCGCGTCGCACGGGCAACGGTGCAAAACCGTATAACCCGGCTCGAGAAAAGCGGGGTGATCGTCGGTTATACCGTGCGCCTGAAACCAGCGGCGGAGCCGCATCAGATTCGCGCGTTGATGACGATCGCCGTTGATGGTAATCGAGCAAAGGGAGTGATGACGGTGCTGCGCGGACACCCTAACGTGGCGACCATCCATAGCACCAATGGGCGTTGGGACATGATCGCGGAGCTGCGAGCCGACACGCTTGAGAACTTCGATCGCGTGCTCGGAGCGATCCGGTTGATTGACGGAATCGCCAATACGGAAACAAGCATTCTACTTTCCACCCACAAGCTCTAAACAAGCAGTGCGCGATTGCCAGACCCGCGGTGAGGAGATAGCTTCCGAAGCTCCCCCGTCGCACCTCGACTAAGCGGACGACAGACTGGCTGCCGGCGCAGCTAGCGAAATGTCACCTACTGGAAGCAATCTGCGCAAACTGGCCGCGACTTTGGACAATCTGCAATTATCTTTCTGTGGGCTCGAAGGTGCGGAACAACAGGTTCTTTGCTCGACCGAAGAAATCTCAATAGTACAAGTTCACGATGTTTGCTGAACATCTCGGTTTCCGGCTGCGGGATTTGGCCGCGTAAAGTAGTTGCCGAGCGGTGCGCAAACGCAGCCTCGGGTCCTTTTCATAGCCTATTGAACAGCGTATGAACCCCTCCAGTCCTCTCATCAGGCTCGACGCGGACCAGGTCGCGCACGTCGCCGGGGCTGCGTTGAGTTTTCAGGGAGTGACGTGCGTGTGCTCGCAACGTCAGCGCGGGGGGATGCGCTTGACGTCCCAACAACGCTCAACTATCGAGCGTTCGGTGCGGCTCCTCTGCCACTGCGGGTGTCGACGACCGAGATGGCGGGCGGATGGATGAGTTGTGCTCGCGGGCATTCATCTCGCACAGCGATAGGGATGCCTCTGGTGAGTTCGGTCAGGCGATGACTCTCGCTCGGAAGCGGTAACGATATTGTTTCCACGCGTTCGGCCAATATAAAGAGGACGAACCTCGCAAGCACGCAGGCGAGAGTTGCTAGAGGAAAAATGAACAGACAATGTCCGATGGGCAATCTTTGATTCTCCTTCCGTCCATTTGAGATCGACGTAATCGACATGGGGGCTGGACTGCGCCCCCATGCACGCACTAATTCATGAGCATCGCGGCAGTTCCGTCTGCCCGGAATCCTTTGCGATAGCGCCCGAGGCCCACGATGCCAAGCAGCGACACGGCCGAAAGTACGGTGAAGAAAATCGCCAATGGCAACCACTCGCCCTTGTAGTTTTGCGCGAGCATCGTACCAATCAAGGGTGTCGTCCCACCGGCGATTGTCGCGCAGAGTTGATAGGCAATCGAAATGCCGGAGTACCGGACCTGCGTGGGAAATGCAGGCGTCATGAACCCGGCGATAACTGCATAGACGGCGGACAGCACCACCACCGCGAGCGAGATACCCGCCACGATCGCGGCGGGATTTTGCGTCTTGACGAGCAGGAACATCGGGTAGGGCGTCAGCATGGACAGCAGGGCCGCACAGGTCAAAAAGCGGGTCTCTCCAACACGCTGGGCCAACAGCGCTGAGATCGGCTGGGACGCCAACTGGATGAGAGTGACCACAAACAGGCAATCGAGAATGAACGACTTCGACATGCCGAGATAGCCGGTGACATACGAAATCATGAACGTGTTGGTGAAGAAGAACCCGGCGGAACCGATCGTTGTGGCCATTGCCGCCATGACGATCGGATACCACGCGGTGCGCAGCACTTCCCTGACTGGCGACTTCAGCACCTCGCGATTCTTGCTGAGCTGCTCGAACTCGGGCGACTCCTTTACCCCGAGACGGATCGCCATGCCGATTAGAAGCAGCACGAAGCTGGCCAGAAAAGGCAGGCGCCAGCCCCAGGCGACGAAGCTTTCGTGATCGAGCGATGTGACGAGCCTGAACGACACGAGCGAAAGAATCAGGCCGGCCGGGCTGCCCATCTGCGGAAAGGACGCGAAGAACGTTTTGCGGCCGGTTGGCGCGTGCTCGCTCGCCATCAGTACTGCTCCGCCCCATTCGCCGCCAACGGCAATGCCCTGGAGAATCCGCAACAGCACGAGCGAGATCGGTGCCCAGATGCCGATGCTGCTGTATCCGGGCAGCAGGCCTATGCCGGTGGTGGCGATCCCCATCAGGAACATGGTCAGCAGCAGCATCTTCTTGCGGCCCAGCTTGTCGCCGAGATGCCCGAACACTGCACCGCTCAATGGACGCGCGATGAAGCCGACAAAGAACGTGCCGAACGAAGCCATCGTGCTGAGGAAGTGATTGCTGCTTGGGAAGAACACCTCGCCGAGAACGAGCGCGGCGGCCGTCGCGTAGGTGTAGTAGTCGTAAAACTCGACGGCCGTGCCAATGAAAGCCGCAGTGGCGGCGCGCACTGGCTGATGAGTCTGTTCAGAATGGGACATGGGGAATCCTGTTGATGGACGAACAGCGTTGGCTTGACTGCCGTCTTTATCGGTCGCCGAAATGCGCCCGCAAAATTCAGATTTTTAATCTTCAGTATCAAGGCGGCTAATGCTCGCCTCGCTTATACGTTGCCGCTGTCGTCAAAGGCGCGGAGGAGCGCAGCACGCGCGATCAGCCGTTGAGCGTTATTGCGCTCCGGGTAGTCGATCCACGTAGAACCGGCAGGGGATGGATTCGCCTGCTGCGCCGCGTGTGCGTCGACGAGCGCGCGCGCTGCCTGCACGTCTTCCACTGATGGCGTCAGCGCGCGGTGAATCGCCGGCACGTGTTCCGGAAATACGACGCTTTTTGATGCGAATCCGAGTTGCGTGGAGATGTTCAGGTCCTGCCCCAGCACCTGCGCCGACCGATATGTACAAGGAAGATCAATCGGCACGCAACCGGCGGCAACGCACTCGATCAGAAAGCGGCTGCGTGCGTAAAGCAGTTCGTTACCGCCCGGCGTGCGGCGTGCGCCGAGGTTCGCCGCCAGATCCTCGACCGCCAGCATGCAGCACTTTATCCGCGCACCCACCTGAAGTAGTGCTCCCAGATTGACCAGACCCTTTGCGGATTCGACAACTGGAACCACCTCCGTCGAGCCCTCCGGGATGCCCAGCTTGCGCTCGATGACGGCCAGCGCCTCGTCGAGTGAGGCCAGCTGAGCCGCGCTCTCCGCGTGCGGCAGAAAAATCGCCCGTGGGGTGCCGGGCATGATGCCTTCGAGATCGGCATGGCCGTCGTGCTCCAGTTTGTTGATCCGTACCGAACCGAACGTGCCGGCCCGAGCCGCCTCGCGCAATAGCGTGACAATGCGTTCGCGTGCCTGCGGCCGGTCTTGCGGCGAAGTCATCTCTTCGAGGTCGGCGACGATTGCATCCGCACCGCTTTGCAGCGCGACTGCGTGGGCCCCGGTATGGTTGCCAGGTACGAAGAGCCATGTGCGCCGGATGCCTGGCGGTCGCAGCGTTTGATGAACGTTCATACGGCCTGCCCGGCGCGTGCAAGCATCGCGTGAAGCAGCACGTCCGTACCACGCGTGACGTCTTCCGGCAAAGCGTCTTCGGCTTCGTTATGACTCAGACCGTCGACACAGGGGATAAAAATCATCGCGGTCGGGCAGTGCTTCGCGAGATGGATCGCGTCGTGTCCGGCGCCACTGATGATGCGTTGATGCGGATAGTCCAGCGCCTCCACCGCGTTGCTGATAGCCGCAATGCAGTGCGGGTCGAACGGCGTGGCCGGACTGACCCAATGCTGTTTGATCTCGACCGTGAGGTGGCGGCGTTTCGCAATCGCATGGAAGCGCTCGCGCAGCGCCGCTTCCATGTTGTCGATCATTGTGTCGTCCGGGTGGCGCAGATCTACCGTGAACGACAGGTCCGCCGCGATCGTGTTGCGCGAAGCATTGCGTATGTGCAGCTCGCCGATGGTGGCGAGGCCTTGCGGGAAGAAATCTGCCGCGATGCTTTCCAGTTCCGCGGCCATTTCCGCGCTCGCGAACAGCGCGTCGCGGCGGTACTGCATCGGTGTTGTGCCTGCGTGCGCGGCTTGCCCACGCACGCGCACATCTAGCCAGCGAATGGCCTGCCCACCCGTGACGACGCCGATCGGCACGCCACTTTCCTCGAGCACCGGCCCCTGTTCGATATGCGCTTCGAAGTAGGCGTCGAAGACGATACCGGGCACGGCGCGCATGCCGGCGTAGCCGGTGGTTTGCAATGCTTCTTCGATCGAGGTGCCGCCGGCATCGCGCGTGTCCAATGCCTGGGCAAGCGGCATGACGCCCGTGAAGGCCGCTGAACCGAGCATCGCCGGCGTGAAGCGCGCGCCTTCCTCGTTGGTCCACACGACGATTTCGATAGGCTTGTCGGTTTGAATGTTCGCATCGTTGAGCGTGCGGACAACTTCGAGCGCGGCCAGCACGCCATAGACCCCGTCGAAGCGGCCGCCTTCGGGCTGGGTGTCGAGGTGGCTGCCGCTTGCGACGGGCGCGGCGTCGTTCCGTTTGCCTGCGCGCCGGGCGAAGAGATTGCCGACCTGGTCGACGGATAACGTGAGCCCGGCTTCGACGCACCATTGCGAGAAAAGCGCCCGGCCTGCCGCGTCCTGCTCGGTCAGTGCTAGGCGCCGCACACCGCCGCTGGCCGTGGCGCCGACAGCGGCCATGTTCATCAGGCTCGCCCAGAGCCTCTCACCATTGATCTTTAGCATCACACACTCCTGAAGCCGCGGCGTACTGGCCGCGTAGGGTTCGTCGTGATGCCTTTATCGGTAATCAAAAATGATAAGTCTAATTTCTAATTCTAATCCTAAGTATAATTTTGGCGGATGATGAAACCAGTGAGGCTCATCGTGAGCAAAGATCGCCCGGACACCTACCTCAACGACCGCCTTGACTGGAATCTGCTGCGGACTTTTCTAGCCATCGCGAAAGAGGGCAGCGTGAGTCGCGCCGCGACCAAACTCCATCTGACGCAGCCCGCGGTCAGCCAGGCGCTGCGCCGCCTGGAGGAGCAGTTGGGACTGCGCCTCGTGGACCGCCACGGTCCGCGTATCGAGGTCACGCAGGCCGGCATCGAAGTGAAGCAGATTGCTGAAGACGTGTACGGCACGATTTCGCGTCTGTCGCTTGCCGACGTGGATCGCGATCACGATATCTCCGGCATGGTGCGCGTGAGCACCGTCAGCGGCATCGATTTTCCGGCCTACGACACGTTTCTCGCCGAGTTCCATCGCACGTATCCGCGTATCGAACTCGAAAGCCAGGAAATGCGCAGCGCCGATGTGGTCAACAGTCTCCAGCAAAAATCCGTCACGCTCGGACTGACGCCGCGGCGTGCGTTGCCTAAACGGGTCGACAGCCGTGTGTTTCTACGTCAACGGTATGCACTTTTCTGCGGACGTCATCATCCGCTCTTTGGGCGCAACGATCTTCGGGTCGCCGACCTCGCCGGCGAGAAGTTCGTCTCCTTCACCGGCGACAAAGTGGGCGACCATCTGTCGCCGCTTACGTTCTTTCGTGACGAGATGGGCTTCACGGGGCGCGTCGTTGGATCATCGTCGAGCATGACCGAGGTGAGGCGGTTCATCTTCGCGGGCTTCGGCATTGGCTGCCTGCCGGAACACGTCGTGCGCGATGACATCGCTCAGGGGCGCCTTCAGCGACTGCCGCCGGATGACGGTGTGGCCGACCTCGATATCTACATGCTGTGGTCACTGGACCGCAAGCTGAGCGCCGCTGAAGCCGCGTTTATCGATGCGCTGAATGTGTTCATCGACGGCCAGGCGGAAGGCGCTAGCGGCCAACGCCGCGCTCAACAGCCGCGCTCAACAGCCTTGTTCAATAGCCGCGCGTGACGTCGACCACGTTCTGTAGCGGTTCGCCGCGGATCAGCCGGCGCGCGTTGTGCGCCACTTGCATGCCGATCGTTTCCGAGCTTGCCACCGAAGCCATGTGCGGCGTTACGATCAGATTGGGCGCGCGCCATAAATGATCTTCCGGCGGTAACGGTTCGGTCGGAAACACGTCGACGATCGCTCCGCCGATGTGCCCATTCGTCAGAGCCGCGATCAGGTCCGCAGGCACCAGATGTTCGCCTCGGCCGACGTGAATCAGCTTGGCGCCAGGCCGTAAGTGTTCGAACGTGTTCGCGTTGAGAATCCCGCGAGTTTCGTGCGTGAGCGGCAAGAGACACACAAGGATGTCCGTCCCCTGGAGGAATGGCTTGAATTCCTGAGCACTGGCGAAGGTCATCACGCCAGGCAGTTCACGGGGCTTGCGTGCCCAGCCGCGCACCGCGAAGCCGAAGCGTTGCAAATCCGTCGCGACGCGGCTGCCGATTTCTCCCAGTCCCATGATGCCCACGGCGCATTCGGACGCATCACGCTGATCGTGGCGGAACCAGCGGTTAAGACACTGATTGGCGAGCACGCGGTCGAGTTGACGGTGAAAGTGCAGCACCCCCCACGTGACAAATTCGCTCATTCCGCGAGCGTGTTGAGGATCGACGACCCGGCACAGCGGCACGGCGGGCAGGGCAGCGTCGGACAGGATGTTGTCGACGCCCGCTGCGATGCTATGCACGAGCCGTAGTTTCGGCAGCGCCGCCAGCGCACCGGCGGGCGGATTCCAGCAAACGGCGATTTCAGCATCACCGGCTGACCGCTCGCCGTGCATCACGACATCGAATTCAGGGGCGGCGCGCAGAATCGGCTGCACCAGGTGTGACATGTCGTAGTCACGGCTCATCAAAACCAGTTTGGTCATTGCATTGAATCGGAAAACGGGCCTAGCTGCGGTAGTCGGATTGCGGGTCGTCGATCAACCGTAACGCCGCGCTCCACGCGAGCTCCGCAATCTCTGCGGAGTCTTCGCGAGCGAACTGGCTCGCGGTCAATTCGCACACTTCTCGCGGCGGGATGCGCAGCGCGCTGCCGCCAGCCAGTGCCTGGATTTGCGCCTGACAGGCCCGCTCGAGGAAGTAGATCTCGTGGAACGCTTCGGCTGCCGTGGCGCCTGCCGCAAGCAGCCCATGATTGCGCAGGATCATCGCCTTGCAGGAACCGAGGTCGCGCACCAGGCGCTCGCGTTCGCCGAGGTCGAGCGCGATGCCTTCGTAGTCGTGATAGGCGAGCTTGCCGTAGAACTTCAACGCATGCTGACTGATCGGCAGCAGCCCCTGCTCCTGGGCCGATACGGCTGTTCCGGCCGCGGTGTGCGTATGGATCACGAAATGCAGATCGTCGCGCGCCGCGTGGATAGCCGAATGAATCGTGAAGCCAGCGGCGTTGACGCGAAACAAGGCCGGCTCGCTGTGCGCCCGCTCGTCGATGACGTTGCCGAGATGATCAATCTTCACGAGGTCCGACGCGCGCATCTCGTGAAACAGCACGCCATAGCGGTTGATTAGAAACGCCGACGGCTCGCCCGGCGAGCCGGGCAGGCGCGCTGTGATGTGCGTGTCGATCATGTCGGTCATGCGAAAGTGAGCGGCCAGCCGGTAGAGCGCCGCCAGTTCCTCTCGTACCTTCTGTTCGGCAGCCGGCGGCACCGGTTTGTCGCACATGCGGTCGGGTGTGGGCGTGGATTGCATTTCAGAAGTCTCCCAGGTTCTCACTTGCTGTAGTGCGCGTAGTGTTCGCTAGCGCGTAAGTGTCCGTCAATTTCATTGTTCTAATGCTGATCATTAGCGGCGTGAATACTTTACGACATGAAGCACTGCAGGACCTTTTGAAGCGGCTCTTTGGCGTTAAGCCGAGCCAGTGTCACGGGTTCGGCGCGGTCGGACTCCAGCGCCAGATCGATAACGGCGGCGAGGGCGGACGCTTCGGCAAACAGCACGCCGTTGTCGTCGGCGAGCACGATGTCGCCTGGGCGCACCACGACCCCGCCGCACGTCACCGGCTCATCGAACTGACTCGACGCCGTGTCGCGTTTTTTTGTTGTCAGTAAAGACGTTCCACGCGCGAACACCGGCAGCCCAGTGCTGCGTAGCTCGATGCAATCAGTCACCACGCCGTCGACTATGATGCCCCTCGCACCGGCGTTGAGCGCGGCGCATGCCGTGACCGCTCCGACCGGCGCATGCGAGTGGTCACCGTTCATGTCGATTACCAGCACGTCGCCGGGTTTGAGTTGCGACAGGGCGAGATTCACGGGAATGGCGTCGGGCGACAGCAGCTTGAGCGTCACCGCTCGCCCGATCACTTTCGTGTTGGGGACCATCGCGCGAAGGCGATGGTCGGCGAAGCCATTTTCCAGAAAATGCCCGAGTGTCGGGAAGCTGACGGATTCGAGGTTGTGCAGTAAGGACGAGTCCTGTGTGGCATGCATAAGCGCGGTCTTTTCCGTTTCCATATCTGCCTTCACGAAAGGCTCGCTGTAGCGCCATTGGTGCGCGCCGTGGACGAGATATCGCGGCGCAGCGTTTCCGCGAGCAGCACGAGCGCAAGTACCGAAACAGCAGCCGAACCCATCATGTACCACGCGACTGACGAACCGCGGCCCGTAGCCGACAACAACGCGGTGGTGACGATCGGCGTAGCGGCACTGCCGAGCAATCCGGACAACATATAGCTTACCGACAGACCGGAGTAGCGAACCTCGGTGCCGAACAACTCCGCGAGGAAGGTGGCGATGGGGCCATAGTTCGCGGCGAACGCGGTCATCATCAGCAGATAGCCGAGCAGCGCAAACGGAAACTCGCGCGTATCCAGCAGCCAGAAAAGCGGAAAAGCGAGCAGCGCCTCGGCGACGATGCCGCCGATGATCACCGGCTTGCGGCCCACGACGTCGGATAGCTTGCCGAAGGCCGGCAACAACACGATGCAAAGCGCGCAGGCAATCAGTGCGATGGAAAGCATCGCGCTACGTGAGAAGCCGAGCGTCTGCGTCCCATAGGTTAGCCCGAAAGCGACGATCAGGTTGAACGAGGTCCCAGTCGACATCGTCGCGATGCCGCCGAGCAGCACCTGCTTCCAATACCGGGTGAGAACCTCCGCGATCGGCAGCTTGACCTGCGCGTCGGCCTCCTTGACCTTGCGGAACGACGGCGTTTCGGACGTGTTCAAGCGGATGTAAAGCCCGACCCCCACGAGCAATGCGCTCGCAAGGAACGGAATGCGCCAGCCCCAGGAGAGCAGTGCATCGTTCGACAGCGTCGCGTTGCAGACCAGAAACGCAAGATTGGCGATCAGCGTACCGGCGGGCACACCGATCTGCACCCACGAACCATACAGTCCACGCTTGTCGGCTGGTGCGTGTTCCACGGCCATCAGCACGGCGCCGCCCCACTCGCCGCCGAGCGCGAGTCCCTGAGTGACGCGCAAGGTGAGCAGCAGAATGGGCGCCCAGATTCCGATCGACGCGTAGTTCGGCAGCAGGCCAATCGAGAACGTCGCGACGCCCATGATGACTAGCGAGACCAGCAGCATCGCCTTGCGTCCGAGGCGGTCGCCGAAATGGCCGAACAGGGCGGCCCCGATAATACGCGCGAGATAGGCGGAAGCAAACGTGCCGAATGCCAGCAAGGTTCCGACCAACGGAACAAAGCCGGGAAAGAACACCTTGTTGAAGACGAGCGCCGAGGCGGTGGCGAAAACGAACAGGTCATACCATTCAACGGTCGTGCCGATCACACTCGCCACCGCGATCTTTTTCATGTTGCGTTCGGTGCCGTCTGGCGGCGGTGGCGTGTCCGCGGGGTGATAGGACGTCATGGTTTTCTCCTTAAGGCATGGCGGTTTCAGTGGATGAACGCAGCCATTGCGCATGGCCTGGTGCCTTTATCGGAAGCCAAAAACAATAAGTAAAAGTCTGATTTCTAATTCTTAGTATTAGCGGTGTGAATAGTTGGTAGCAGCTCCTCGTCGAAGGCTCCAAGTGGTTGCGGCCTGAGCGGGCATTCGCGCTGCGTGGGACAACTTCGCTTCGATACGGTGCAGACGCATTGGCACAGTTGACCATGCGCCGAAGCAAGAGCGAGGCATTCCGACCCTGACGCAGATAATCAGCTAGGTTCAAGCGGTTCGTGACGCGACGATACGGAATCGGCTCCTCGCTGCAGATCCTGTACGACCCATGACGAAGGTAATGCACCTCGCCTCGGCCATTTGGCTCGATACGCTTTACATTTCCGGCCTAAGTTCCGAGGCATTCTGCGGGTTCTGGAAAAGGCGAGAACATGGCACAAACAGGTATTCCCTAGACGCTCAAGGTGGCTAATGCAAAAGGGTCGCTCGCTCGTTTTTCGGGCGCGGCGGCGATGTTCGATGCAAACTCGGACAATGTCTCCCCGCACTGCAGTTCATGGCAATTTGTGAATCTGAAAATAAGGTCTGCCAATAGCGCTTGATCTCAATAGAACTTAAGCGGCGAGTGGCGGAAGTGTCGACGGGGCAGCGCGAGTGGTGTTTCAAGCGAGACCGACAAGTGCTTCCCGCTGGCGTCAGTCGGCCTTTGGCCTCAAAGGCGACCAGTTGAGGCAGAAGACTGTCTAGCGCGCAAAGTTGGGCACGCGCCAAGTGAGGTCCATCCGTGGATCTGTCTGCGTCAGTATTTGGCGGGTAGGATTGCCCGCCGAGGTTTCCTATTAATGAAGGCATCATCACGCGCGCAATATGCGCAATGTTCCGGTTGAAGAATATATCCATGCACGCCCGCAGTTTGCTTGTATCTGGTGGCGAACTCGCGACGCGGGCGCAAGACGTTCGTAAACTAAACAGGCGTCAAGATATACGCCTGGATGCCGATATACTCTCCATACGATAGCCGTACTGGAGGCATTTTCTGCAGAAAGTGCCTCATCAGCAGGCGCTTCCGGACTGTCCATGGAGAACAGTTTAATTTTGAATCAACCGTCAATTATCTGGCGGGCAATCGCGTTCGTGGCGATCGTCTGCCTGTGTCTTGTTGTGCTGGATGGCTGGCGGAGCTGGAATGCACGATCATTCGAACTGGCCGAAATGAATATCGCCGCATCGAATCTCGCACGGGCTATGGCCCAGCAGGCCGACGACACGTTCAAGGAAGCAGACACGGCGTTGCTGGGCATCGTTGAGCGTGTGCAGCACGACGGGACCGGGCCGGTCGCTCTTAAACGACTGCACGATGTTCTGGTGATGCGCCAACAGGAACTTACCCAGCTCGCGGGTCTCTTTGTATATGACGAAAACGGAATCTGGATCGTCAATTCCACGTCGACACCACTCGACCGATTCAATAATTCAGATCGCGAATATTTCAAATTTCATCGACTCCACGCTGACCTTGGCCCGCACATTGGCGTCCCGGTAATAAGCAGATCGAGTGGGAAGTGGATTGTTCCCGTTTCAAGGAGAATCAATAAGCCGGATGGCAGTTTCAGCGGCGTTGTGCTGGCAACCATTGATATTGATTTTTTCAAAGCGTTCTACAGTACCCTTCAGATTGGCAATGCGGGAGCCGTTGCCCTCGTTCTGAATAGCGGCGTGATGCTGATCCGTCGACCGTTCGATGTAAACGTGATCGGCAAAAACATGCGGGGAACTCAACTGTATCGCCACTATACAACGCAGGGGCCGACTGGAACGGCTTTCATCAAGTCGGCGCAGGATGGCGTCACTCGGCTAAACAGTTATCGCAGCCTCCAGCACTATCCGGTCTTTGTCGCAGCTGCGTTGTCCAAGGATGAGATTTTGCATGAGTGGTGGCGCGACACGATCTGGCATGCCGCTGGCGTGCTTTGCCTGGTCATTGTAGTTGGTCTGTTCGGCTGGCATCTGATCAAGCAGATCGAGCTGCGAACAACTGCCGAGGCGGAGCTGACAAAGACGCACGCCTCTCTTGAGAAGGTGAATCGGACGCTTGAACAGCTTGCCATGCAGGACGGCCTGACGGGGCTCGCGAACCGCCGCCAGTTCGATGTAACGTTGCAAAGCGAATTCAACCGCGCCACGCGTCACGCGAGTTCTCTCGCACTGATCATGCTGGATGTCGATTTTTTCAAGCAATATAACGACATCTACGGCCATGCAGCGGGCGATGAATGCCTCCGAACTGTCGGCGGGCTTGTCATGGACCTGACAGCCCGACGTCCAGGGGACCTTGCGGCCCGCTATGGTGGGGAAGAGATCGCCGTGCTTCTGCCAAATGCTGGTGTGAGTGATGCCGTTGCAATCGCAAACGATATCTGTGACGCCATCCGTGGTCTGGAAATTGAACATGCCGGAAACCCGGTTGGCTTCGTCACGATAAGCGCAGGTGTTGACGCCCAAGTCCCCATCCGGGGTGCGAGCGAGCCTACGGAGCTGATGCTGGCTGCCGACAGGGCTTTGTATGAGGCAAAAAAGAATGGACGCAATCGCGTATTGGCCGCAAGTGACAATCGCCCGTCTTCGACTACTGTTTGAGATCCTTCCGCATGACTATTTCTTTCAGGCGTCGGTAACGGCGTCCTTGAACGCCCCTATGAGTACAACCTAGCCAGTGCGCCGGACAACTTCATCGTTCAGGTCCCGTCTCAAATAGTCGAGGATGTACCCGCAAACATTCCGCGCGTGCTCGCGTGCTGCTCAAAATGACGGTTGGAGAAAGACGAATACGTCTTTCCCTAGCAGGGGGCTGCAGCCTGTACCGCAGTCAACTTGACTTATAGGCGATCAAAGCCGCTTTTTCGACCCGGCCACGCCCCGCAGCCTTTGCCAGATAAAGTGCGTGATCGGCCGCCTTTGTCAAATCTGTCATCTCAGTACCTGTTTCGATGATCCGGCTGGCGACGCCGACACTGATCGTGACGTTGGACATATGAGGCGAACCGTCATTGGGAATCACAAGAGCAGCCACCGCATCGCACATTCTCTGGGCGACGTGAGCTGCCGACGCCGCATCGGTTTCCGGTAGCAGGACCACGAACTCTTCCCCACCGTAGCGTGCAACCAGATCGCTTCCGCGCCGCACTGTCCGCGCGAGACATTCGGCAACGAGCACCAGGCACCGGTCTCCCTCGACATGGCCATAGCGGTCGTTGAAATGTTTGAAGAAGTCGATGTCGATCATCAACAATGACAGCGTCGATCGGTCGTGGACGGCGCGTTGCCAGTGCGCTGTCAGCGCGGCATCAAAGGCGCGACGATTGGCGACACCTGTCAGCGGATCTATAGTCGCAAGCCGTTTCAGCTCGTCAAGTGCTGCAGCAAGTCGCGAATGGAGAAAGGTATTTTCGACCAGCAGCAACAGGAGGACGAAGCTGGCTGCGCACATGCCGTAGAATCGTCCGGCATAGAACCCGAGGTCGTAGCGCCCCCCGTTGAACACGACACTCAGTGCGACATCACAAATCCAGACACACAGCACAACCATGAGCCACAGGTCGATCATCGAACGGGATTTTTGTCGGTACAGCACCGCAAGGGCGAGGAGGCAGAGTCCCCAGGTTGATCCCGCTACCCATCGCATCGTCGGCGTGTAGTGATTGCTCTGCATGATTTCAGGCAGCAGGCGTTCTCCAGCTGTGGCGAGGAAAGCCATCCCCGCTGCAAGGAAAAGCACAGCGCCGATGATGAACATTAGCCTGCGTGCTCCGAAGGCGTTGTCCATCATTCTGGCCTGTTCACCATCTTTGAGTAGCGTATAAGCAATGACGAAGAGTGGAAACCCCGCGTGCCAGAACATGTATATCCACGCCGTGCTCTGCGGACCCGCGTTCAGGAGTCCTGTTGGTGAGAACAACCCCGGAAAACTCAACATGTGAAGAAGGGCGATCGCTGACGTGTACAGGTAGCCACTAGCCAATGCGCCGAGTGCCCGTGAACGTGCGATCACACACTGTCCGAACAGAAGGACGGAGGTTATCAGGTCATTAAGGATGAGCGTCGACTCATATACCGGGATAAACGCGGGTACTTGAGGCAGCGGCATTTTCGCGAACGGTGCCGCAATGACAAAGACGAGCATTGACAGGAGCGTAACGGATCCGGGAAGCAGGCGCGTGTGCCAGTTTTCAGAATTCGAGCGCAGCGAATCCGCTTGCTCATCAATGAGTTCAGACACCAAGCTTTGTTCCGCCGCCATTGTTAAACAGGTCCGGCCTTGACATGAGTGGATTAACTGCACAGCCTGCGCCTTGCAACGCCAAGCCGTTACCTGAACCGTGCAAGACGTTGACTATGAGAGGTACGGTGCGCTGGTGCAAGCGTCAATCTGTAGGGTTTTGATGAAAATGCAGTGAGGGAATCCTGAATTCGTGAATAACCGGTGGAACGACTCACACTGCACACTGCTTCGCTTGGAAAGAAAAAGAAGCGTCGCGCGAACGCGACGCCGAAAAGGTCCTGGCTTTCGGGGGCACATGCCAGAACCTGCGAGCCCAGTAGACTGATTAGTCATCGGCGACGTCAGAAGACGCCACTTGAACAGACTGCCTATTTAATACAGAGGAGATATCTAACCGGATATTGGCCACTCACATACTTAGTCGAATGGGCAGGTAATGTGATTACTCTTATTTTCCTTGTCGCAGCATGCGTTGTGTCGCGCGAGAGTTAAACATTTTTACGCCTGCTGATTCTAGAGTGAAGAAAGAAGCGTCGGGGTTGGTTAAAACGTTTGCGAGATGTATGCCTATGTTAAAACAGGGAAATCCTGAGGACTGTGGCTGCTCTTGATCGCCGCGACCCGATACCTCACACCTTGCGTCCCTCAAGTACTTTCAAGAATTGCCGATTAACAAAGACAAGCCGATGTCACCGGATGGTGTTCATCCGGATCGGTGTATCTGGCGCAATGAAATGAAATTTACACGGGGAGTTTATGACGTCACCAACGTCGGTAGATATTCCAGCACCAGCTGACTGGCAGCATTTTGAAAGACTGTCCAGAGCGGTCTTTAGTGAAGTGTTCTCCGCCAACTTCAATCGTTTTGGTCGCGCGGGTCAGCGTCAGAACGGCATTGATGTGCTCGGGCGCCTTCCCACAGGTGCGTTGATTGGTGTCCAATGCAAAGGACGCACATCTTCGATGGGCAAGGAACTTACGAAAAAGCAGGTCGATGATGCTATTAAGGAAGCTGAAACGTATCCGGGGCAGCTCGCCGAATTCTATATCGTGACGACAGCAAAGGAGGACGCCGTTCTCCAGCAATATGTCATTGACCTGAGTGGAGTGCGTAAAGCCGCGGGTAAGTTTGAGGTGACGCTTTGGGGTTGGCAGTCGATGTCGGACCAGATTCGAAGTTGTCCGGGCGTATTGAAAACCTTCTACGAGCACTGGTGGCGCAAGCCATCGTTGACGTTCGTTGCGGCGGCAGTTCTACTGACAACAGTAATCGGATTTGCAGGATTTCTAGGATCGAGCCGTGTGGAACAATGGTTCCAGGCTAGGGATGCAAGTCGCGGCACGACAGTCGCCGGCTTACAGCAGGTGGTCTCGACGCTCGACCAATTGCAGGTTGCGTATGGAAATTGCGTCGAGTCGATGGCGGGTAAAGCATTTGTTTTTTCTGGTCAATTGCGTGACAGCTGTACGAAGCCGATCGAGCTACCACTCCGTCAACTGGGCCGGCAGCGTGACCAGATGGCCGGTGTTATGAACACTGATGCATATGCGGAGGTCGTGGCTGCCAGCGACTACCTGAACGAAGATTTCCGCCAACTGCTCGGGGCTGCGGAGATGTCGCAGGGTTTTGAGCGCAGCGCGGTGGATTATGCGAAAACGGCTTGTCCTAAGCCGAAATTCCGGGGCGCTGCGCCGCAGGATGGGAGCAAGTTGCTTCGCGGTTCGGGTGAAAGTGCTCTGTCAGCCCAGATGGCACAGTATTTCCGGATGCGCGATTTTGCCGTTCCAGCTATAACTGCAATGAAAGCGCGGCTGGCCCTCGCTTCACGTCTCCAGAACGGACAGGATGTCACACAAGACCTGGTGCAAAAGGCAAACTCCTTGGCGAGCTTGCTGCAGGAGGAGCGAAGCTTTACCTATAAACTTCCGGCGTCTCCTTTCGCTACTGCTCGCGTCAAGGAGATGAGCGCGAGAACGCTCACCGTTTCCGGTCCAGCATTTGATCGCGTTGACGAACTCGTCTGGTCACAGACTGCCGAGAGTGCAATGTTTGAGGGATTGCGCGGTCACGGCGCTGATGTTGAATTCCTCATCTCCTGCGGACTGTTGAAGGCGGCGGCGAGGGTACTCGAGGATGATGCTGGAAAGAAAGCGTCCTCGTGAGCCTGACAGAATGGGTGAGGATGACCGGTCGAGGTGCAATCTCTGGGCTCGAACGCGTCGAATTCATCTATGTATTCATGCCAGGGTGCGCCGCACGACGCACCAGGCTTACTATGGGGTCTCTATACGGAGGAGAGTTCCAAATGAGTCTGGATCTTCAATGGGCAACGTACGTTTCCGCGCTTAATCTTCCCGTGATTGCCGGATTTGGAGCGTGGATCGGATATCGGCAATGGTGGACCGCGCGCGACAAGCTAAAGTTTGATCTGTTTGACCGGCGCATGTCCGTTTACCAGGCTGCAACGGCAGAGTTAGTGCGGGCTTGGGGCGGATTGGAGGAAATGGGGACGGGGGAGGGTGTGGCAGATCAGTTGAAACTGGAGGAAGCCAAATGGCTGACGTCTGACGGAGTTGCGGCATACCTCGATGGTCGGTTTCAGGAGAGTCTGAATGAACTGGCAGAATTTCGCGTGGTTCTGGATGGGCATGATACGGAATCGCCCGATTATGACTGGGATGGGCATGACGCGCGTCTGGAAGAGCGAACCAGGATGTACCGCGGCTTGGTCAGGAAGCTCGATGAGGTGTTCTCTCCGTTTTTGACCTTGAAGCATTAAACAGAGCGCGCACTTGTCTGCGTACCCGATGGGGAGCTTTTGTTCCCGTCGGGCATGCCAATGTCGATGCGGATTTCCACAGCTACGCGCGTTACAAGGAAGGGGCTTCCCACGACGGTGGCTCTTTCCGTGTCGACGTGTCACACCCCCTCTTGACTCGACTTGCGACTGATAGTTGTCCGGGGTTGGCTTTATGAGGATCCGCACGTCAAGACGAATATCATGGTTGACGGGCTGTCGAGCGGTCCCTTCGCAGATGTCTTCAACTTTACCGTCAACCGGTTCACAGGTCCAGGCCGCGTAGGGATCCAGTCCATGTACCTGAACAACGCGACAAGCGACAGGTAGAAAAGTAATTCAAGGGGATGCGACGCTGTGGAAACTTTCTACATCGGAGCTGTTGGCTGTTCTCATTGCAGCCTGGGCGTAGCTTGATGATTCCACGTGGTACCGATTAATGAGGTTGCGTATCTGCGGATAGATCTGCGTGCGCCAGCTACTCCCTGAAAAGATTCCGTAGTGACCGCATTCTGCCACCGTGATGCAGTGCTTGCGGGCTGCGTCGACTGAGGTGCAGAGATCCTGCGCGGCGTGAGTCTGACCGGGTCCACAGATATCGTCCCGTTCACCCTCGACCGTGATGAGGGCTGAACCGCGGATTGCGTCCGGACGCACAGGCTCGCCATCCACCTGCCAGGTACCGCGCGCCAGACAAAACTCCTGAAAAACCACGCGGACCGTTTCCAGATAGTAGTCGGCCGTCATATCGAGAACGGCGTTGTACTCGTCATAGAACCGGCGATGTTTGACGCTCGCCTCCGCGTTGCCAGCCGACACATCGAAGTAGTAGTCGACATGCGCCTTCAGGTGGCGGTCGGGATTCATCGCCATGAAAGCCAGATGCTGGCGGAACCCAGGGTACACGCGCCGACCGGCGCCGGCGTAAGGACGCGGCACTGTATTGATCAACGTGCGTGTGAACCAGTCGAGTGGCTTCTCGACGGCCAGCTTATTGACCACCGTGGGGTTACGGCGCGCATCGACCGGACCGCCCATCAAGGTTACGCTCACGGGTGTGGGCTGACCGTCTCCCGCTGCCAGTGCGACGGCGGCGAGGACAGGGACCGTGGACTGGCACACCGCCACCACATGAACTTCCGGGCCGAGGAAGTCGATGAACTCACGCACATAGGCGACGTAATCGTCAAGATGGAACGTTCCGTCGGAGAGCGGAATCTGGCGGGCGTCGAGCCAGTCAGTGATGTACACATCGAAATCCGGCAACATCGCCCGTACCGTGTCACGCAGTAGCGACGCGTGATGGCCCGACAGTGGAGCGACGAGCAGAACAACGGGTTGCTGACATGTGGCCGCGCGCTTAAAGTGAACAAGGCGGCAGAATGGCTTCTCCAGCGCCACGGCTTCGTTCACCGCCACTGGTTGTCCAGCAACCACGGTCTCAGTCAGCCCGAACTTTGGTTTTGCATAACGCTTGTGAAGTCTCACCAACAAGTCGCAGCCGGCGGCAAATTGTCGGGACGGTGTCGAGTGAAGCGGGGTACCGGTGTGTGTGAGGAAGTTCGCTGTGATCTGAAGCCAGGGAAGGAAGGGTGCCCAGGCGGCTCGCTGCCATTCATGCAACTCATACAACATTCGGGGTCTCGGGGAGTCGTGCGGGTCGAAAGGCGGAAGATGCGTCCGTTGTGTCAATCGGTTGGCCATCGTTCACGGCTAGAGGACATCCGTGGAAGCGGCGATGAGCGCTTCCAGTCAGCTTTCTGAACTCGGTGCGCCGACGTTTATCTTACGCATGCCGCATGGATGTATCGGTCGGCAAAAACCGGATAGTGCGGGCGGTATCCACTGAATTCGGCGTAAGGTATTCCTGATGGCCGACCGCGCGCCACAATTCGTCCACTCGAACTAAACAGCGCCGTCCTGCATCATCACCGTGCCTCGCTACGTCAAAAAAGGTCCGTGCCGTAGACAGAATGCGTCGTTCGGCATCGCAGTTTGCAGCTTTCTTGTACGCCGAATGATGAGGTTCGTCTGCTGGCGCGGCGTATGCCGATAGGACCAGAAGAGGATCAATGTCGATGCGGTCTACAAAGGCACTAGGGAACTGCGACGCTCACTTGGAGACAAAAACAAGGCGACCATAGAAGGCTGAACTACAAGGCAATCTAAACGCCCCTCCAATATTTTTTCCCTTTCGGCTCAGTTCACGCTCCCAGAAAATGACTCAAGAGGCCAGACAGGCGTCTCGACAGCGCGGCATCCTGAAACCTTTCTCGAAGCTCGATCATGGACCTCGGCGCTTCCACATACTTATTCGTTTTCGCGGCCGGAATCTCTCGGAACTGTCTCCTCTCGTCCTGCCCCTAATGCCCGTCTTGCTGTCCACAGCTCCCGGTAATCATCGCCTTGGTCCACCGAATGGGAGCTTCCTACACCGACCATCTTGCTATATTAGCGATATCGGCTGATTCAGAAGTAGTGTTGAATGCCGATTGCTACGCCGAGTTGGGAATTTCCGGACGCCTGCCCTGCACCCAGCATCGACGCAACAGCGTTTGCACCGGAAGCTTTCTGATACATAAATTGCTGATAGAAGGTCGTTCTCTTCGACAGAAAGTACGCATTGGACAAGCTCAGTGTAGTCCAGTGACCGCCGGCAAAATTTTCCACCGATCCGCCGGCCCCCACCGAATCAAAGTATCCGATGAAATAGTTGACGCCAAAATCTGCAGTGTTTGCGTTGCTGCTTCCGTTTGCGAACTCGACTCGCGATTGCGTGAAGACCGCGTGAAGCGTGAGAGCTTCAATCTTATAGGATCCTCCGAATCCTATATTTTGCAGTTTATTGGCGATTGCGACGTCTGTGGTTGGCAATGGTGTGCCGAACAGGTTTTTAAGGCCGAGAAATTCAGTGAACTCAATGACACGGTTATTTTCATTTGTGTATACCATGCCAAGACTCAGCGGGCCATTCTTGTACTGCAGAGCAGCCGCATATTTACGTTTGGTGGCGAAATTTCCAGCCTCATTTCCGAACGCAAACTGTAAGCCAAAGGATATGCCTCCGAAGCTCGGACTAAAATATTTGACGGTATTAGTGAGCGCATTCGTATTTCCTAGTTCATCGAGATTCCCTTGGTGAAAGGTGTAGAGTCCTCCGCCGTGGTAGGGAACGCTGTACGGAAGTAGAACGTCAAACATGAAACTCGGCTGATAGCCGAGCGTCAGTTCGCCCAATTTATCCGACGAAAGCCCGACGATCGATTTTCGCTGAAACAGCTGACTTGGGACGAGGAGTGAACCATTGCTCAAATTGTATGATGCTTCGAGCTTGAAAGTTGCCTTCAGTCCGCCTCCGAGATCTTCAGTACCGGTCAGTCCAAACAAGTCGGGAACGAAATTTCCGTTTTCAAACCCATACCAACGCTTTCCTCCGACATTATTGAAGAAGGCCAAACCACCGTCGACGTTGCCGTAGAGTGTGACGGTGCTTTGGGCTTGTGCGGCGGACGCGAGGCAAAGCAATGCTGTACCGGCGAGAAGTAATCCTTTGTCCATCATGTCTCCAATGTCAATATTAATTTCTTTTGCCTTTTGTTTGATTGATATAAAATGTCAATCAAATTGATGGGGCTAGATACAAATCGAGCGAAACGTCTGATATCTGATTTGTCGTTGTTACTATTCAGAATGAAATCTGCTGAATGACTTAGTTAAACTCGACGACGGTGACATACGCCAAATGTGGACTACGCCACAGCTGCATGTTCGCGGCTAACACCCGCGTGTATCAGTAGAGGGATTTTATGCACTGCGAGCGCAGTTTTTACGATTCTGAGAAGAAGAGACGCACCCGACGGAATCATGAATTGAAGGGTTTCGGCTATTCCATTAAAAGTTAGGTTAGCTAATAAATTAGTAGAAAATTTTTCTGATTTTACATTAGGAATTTTGAGAATAAGTAAGAGGGCAACTGGGAAGGTTATTAAAGAAATTGTGACAGCAGGGGTCGTGTACGCAAAGCGCCAACCATGTGGATTGATCATGGAGCTGAGGACCAAGGGTAGGAAAGCGGAGCCGAGACCGATTCCAGCATTAGTGACTCCAAACACCATGCCAAACTCGCGATCAAGCCGTGAGCTTGCCGCTCGAAGGTGGAATCCAGCGAAAAGTCCTATCGCGAGGGTGGGAGTCACGAGCCACGCGACGTAGTAGACTGCGGGAATCGGAGGGATAAAATACGTCATTCCGATCGAGACAGAAAACAATGGAATACAGGGCAAGATGACTTTGCGCGGGCCAAACTTGTCGACTAGGTAGCCTTGTAGTGGCAAAATTAACATCGCTACGTAGCAGACAATTGTTATCGCTATCGCAACCTGCGTGCGAGTCCAACCGGAGTCCATCTCGATTGGGTGAATAAAAGCGCCGAAGCTCAGGATCGCGACAGTGCTCGGGCGAAACATCCAGGTGATCATTGAGTCACCGGCCACCTCCCAGCCTCTATATCTCCAAGTGGTCTCGTCGACCAATCGCACTCGGGTTGTCTCGAAAGGTTTGTTCACGTCTCCTCCTGCTTTAATGAATTTTCATTTCCACGGGGCCGAGATTCCAAGGCGCTCCGGTCTGCGAGCGAGGCTCATCGCCCTGGAGCGCCTGAATAGCGCTTACGGTAAGTTCTTGCGGGGGCGGCGGCCCTTCGATAGGTGATGCGTCAATAAGAACGAACAGAACAGCGCACTGCTCGCAAGAGCAGTTCGCCCATACGTGATTGGTGTCGCGCTGCACGAGTACATCGCCAGCCTGGAGCAATTTCTCGTCGTCATCCAATATCACGAATATTTCTCCTCGATGACGTACGTATAGTTCGATGAGAGCGTACGATGCATCATCCGATAGGTAGGGTGAGTGCCGGTGTCTGGCCCATGTGCTATCGAGCGGAAAGTCTTCGGCGCGGAGAGCGCTTCCGCGTGCAGGCGGATTCAAAGGTGAATCCAGTAGCGGCTGGATCTCCTGCGGGACCGGAATTGTTGTCAGGGTGACTGTCCGTCTGCCAGAATTCGATGATGACAAAGGTCGGAATTCCCGTGATGGAATGAGTGTTGATTTTTCATAAACAGATTGACAATCTTCTCGAGGTTTTTGGTGTCGCGATACTCAAGTGGCTATTCAAGAATTAGCTTCATTCTTTGTTTCAAAATTGAGCTCGATCTCAATGTTATTGGGGTCGCGAAAAAAGATCTGCCAGCGAGTCGAATTCGGCACCTGGTTTACCCAAAATGAAACTCCTTTTTCATTGAGATGCCTTTTCATTGCTTCAAAGCCCCGACAGCTGAAGGCCACATGATCGATGACGCCGGAGTCTGGCGGCTGTAGTTTCTCGGTTTGTGAGATGTCATTCAAATGCAGTACCGGGCAACCTTGGCTGTAGAGCCAAGCTCCGGGAAAATCAAACGCCGGACGCGCACCATTCTGAAATCCGAGGACATCTTCGTAAAATTTGATAGTCTCCTCAAGCCTACGGGTGGAGACATTGCAGTGGTCAAGCAAGCCCACATTTGTATCCATCAGACTTTCCTCCTACGTCGTGTAACAACCGAAATCGATTAATCGATTGTTTCGGCCGTATGTTTCGTCTATGAAGCAAGAGCTGCGCAACGGTACCAGCGACCGAATGGTGTCTTTCAGGCAACTGCCGAACGGCGCAGACGCTCGGTCCAACCCTCAACTTCTTCAGCCACAGCACTGTTTGCAGTTTTTCGCTTATCCATCAAATGTTCGTGGGACGCGACCAATTCATTGCCGACTTTCTCAAGATCGACATCAACGAGGTGCCCGCCTCGCTTGCGAATCTGACCATCAATGAGAACAGTGTCCACGTTCGAAACTTGCCCATGCATCACCAATGAAAAGACTGGATCAATCACTGGTGCAAGATTCGGATGCGTCGGATCGATTAGAACGATATCTGCGCGCTTACCAGGCACGATGCTACCAACGAGATGATCGATTCCTAGTGCTTTGGCACCGTTGATTGTTGCCCAACGAAAGATATCCCGAACGCTCACTCTTTGTTCTGGAACGGATTGGAAGCCCGCTGCGGCCGGATGATTAACCTGATGGCGGGCGAAGTTCATTGTGAGTCGCATGTTGGCGAACATGTCAGCAGACATGACCGTTACCGTGTCGGTGCCGAGTGCGATGTCGATACCTGCAGAAATTGCATCGATGAAGTTTGTTGGCTTCGAAATTCCCATATAGATTTCACTATCTGGAGTGCTAACGAAATGCGCGCCGACTTCTTTGATCATGCAAAAATCGTTGTAGGAAAATTCATTGCAATGCGAGAGTACTGAAAGAGGGCCAAGAAAGCCTTTGGCGTATAACTTGTGAATTCCACGGGTGAATGGCGCAGGGCCATTGTTGCAGTGGGTATGGCCGGTCCACTTCACATTCATGTCGATGGCCGAACATATTTCCATCTCTGTGAACTCGAATGGCAGCAGATTCTGCTCAGTGATGGCCACGCCCATTCTGAGAATCTGATCTTCGGAAGAGAAATAGCGGGATTTCACCCGTTTGGCATCTACGATCCGGTCGTGGTGACGATGGAAGGTTTTCTCTTCAGAATGCGGACAATATCCGTACGCCCAGATGCCACGAAGTCCAGACGACAGGGTCGCTTCCACAGCCGCATCGGCGTGTTCTGGGGAGATGATGCAGTGAGCATGATCGAGTGCAGCCGTCGCCCCGCCGTTGATCAATTCCAGTGCGGAAGCGTAGGTGCCTATTCTGACGTCTTCCTGGCGATATGCCGCAAGGAGCCCCTCGCGGACAAGTTGAAAATATCCAAGAATCGTCTGGTCTGCGCAGATCCCGCGTAAGGCTGTCTGCCAAAGGTGCTTGTGTGCATCTACAAAGCCAGGAATTGCAATGAATCCCTGTCCGTCGATGATTTCTGTGTCCTGAGGCGCAAGTACATCTTCCCCTACGGCCAGAATTGTGTTCTTCTCGATCAGGATGGATCCTTTTCGAATGTTGCCTAGGCGTTCGTCATTTGTAACAATCCATACATCTCGTATAAGTTTGCGATTCATATTGTGTCTCCTCCTTAGCGGCAGTTAGCCAACATCTGAACAGATAGAAATTTCGCTTGCTCGTCTTATTTGCTATGCAGAGAAATCACGGTTTCAAAAAGCATTAGGCCGGCCCGTTGCGAACATGCTTGGTCCTGTGTCGGCACCTGAACTCGAGGAAACGGGCGGCTAGAGTATCGACTGCACTGTTAAGTAGCAGTATCGGACGGTAGTGGTTGTTTTCGTAAAGAATAACGAATTGGGTGCACTGTTTTCGGCTCGTCAGCCGTTTATGCATCACGGTTACCGCATTCGAATGCATCAGATCGGGGTCAAACTCCGTGACGCCAAGAAAAAGAGGAAAATCGAAATTGGCGAGTCCTTGGAGGCTTAATCTTTGAACATGCAAGTCGACGCGCTCGCCAAAATACGCAGGGTTGGGCTTGCAAATGTTATTGTCATACACTCCCGAGATCCGAATGCCGTCCGCAATCTCGCTCGGCGGCGAATGCATGGTGACCGGCGCCGCCGCATGAACAGCGCTGGCAGAATGACCCATCAGAAAGACCTCGGAAGGCTCGCAAACTTTCTCTCGGACCGTCTTGATGACAGCTTCGACGGCAAGACTGACATCGTCACCGCCCACCTGCCATTCATGCATCGGCGCAAGCCGATATGAAACAGTGAAGGCCTGAAGGCCATTCAAGACCGCCCATAAGCCGATGTGTTCATATAAGGGGCTCTTCGGCTCACTCTTGTCATCACCAACAAATCCACCGCCGCGGACAAATACAAGTATGCTCTGCGGCAATTTTGGGGGGCCGCCGGGGCGGAACCAGAATCGGTGTCGTCGTTGGGGGCCGTAAGGAATATCTCGATCGACCTCGCCCTCGACCGGAAGACTGGGAAACAACTGCAGCGGCGCGAGCTGAGCAAATGTGGAGTGAATCCATTCCTTTGAGCTGGCCGCCACTATGTCCGTAACCGCTCGACATACCATTGCGGTGGCGGTCGCGAAAACATCAGCAATCGGACGTTTCACCTCTCGGTGCCCGGACGTGTACGTTGTCATCGCCTTACCTCAGCGCCGCTGCCGCAGCAGTCGTCCCTTGCAAGTCGCTTTCCATCGCTATCTCCTTCGCCCGGACCGGAGCAGGCAAGAAACTTCCGACGTTCTGCTCGCCACGTCTGTCGTTCAATATGCGAATAGACTATAGCGTCAAATTGTTGACTTTTATGTCATGGTAAACACCGTGCGCAATTCTCGCCTGACCGACATGCAGCTTGTCGGTCTCGCCACCAGCGCGTCATTCCGCCGACCGCTCTCGCTTACAATGATGATACGGTGCACGAAATCATCATCTCGGGTGGGTCTACCGTCATTGCAAAGCCATTTGAAAATCTACTGAGATGCGAACCAACGACATAAGCTTGAAGAACAAGGTATTGACGCAGCGGCCGACTCGCAACGCGGCGCAGCGGCAACTCATCCTCGACGAAGCTTCCCTTCTTTTCATTAAAAAAGGTTTCGCAGGCACAAATCTTCACGAAATCGCTGACGCGGCCGGACTGACTCGTACCGCGATATATCACTATTTCCCGAGTAAGGAGTCGATCCTGGAGGCTCTGACTGCGGAAGTGACTGAGGAAGCCGGGCTATTGGCGCAGTCAGTTGCGGAGCGGGATCCACTCCCGGCTCACGATGCTTTGCGTCAACTGATTTTGCTACACGCTGGTCTGATTCTTTCTCATCCACTGCAGTTTCGGGTGGTCGAGCGGAGCGAGGCGAGCCTGCCCGAACCGCACCGTGCTGCCGCGCAGGCCGCGCGGAGAGTTGTATTCGACCAGTTCGTCAATGCGATTCAGCGCGGTATGGACGAGGGGAGATTCAGACAGGTTGATGCCCGAGTCGCGACTTTCTCGATCATAGGAATGTGTAACTGGTGCGCCTGGTGGTTTGGCCGTGGTGGAGATCTATCCGCCGAACAGGTTGCGTCGATAGTCGCCGACTTTGGATTGCATGCGCTATTGCCCGAGAAGAACATAAAACAGGGAGCTCAGTGTGTTGGTGAGACCCTTCAGCAGATCAAAGAAGGGCTGTCACTCCTTGAGCGGCAGCTAACGAAGGTGACGGGGCCGTGACCGACAAGCACATCGAAGGTATCGCGTGTATTGAGGTTTTCGGCAAAGGCGCGTGCCGTTGCCAGCGTCGCAGGCCAGCGTGCCATCTCCGTTTTTTGACCTCAACCTTGAATGAACGCTGAGGCGATAGAGACCGGCTACATCGGCGTACCTGCCAGTCGCTGCTGGCGCAGCTTGATCCACTTACGCACCAGATTTGCGTTGACGCCATGCTCGAATGTGAGTCCGGCGACCGAAGCGTTCGACTCAGGGCATGTTTCCATCAACTTCCATCTCAAGTTCACGAACTGAAAACGGCTTCTCCAGAAAATTGAGTTCTGAAAGGCCTCCTTCCGTACTTTTCAGCTTCGGGCCAAATAGGTCGACGATGATAGAACGAAACCATCGATTCGCCGGATCCCGATGATATCGGTCGTGCCAATAGAGGGCGATCTCAAACGAATCCAATCCCAAGGGCTCGCCAACATAGGTGAGCGGAAAGTGGCGGCATAAAGTCGAAGCTAATAGCTCTGGCGCAATCCAGACCAGGTCCGATGTGAGGAGAGTGTATGGCGCAGAGAGGTACTGAGGAATGCGGACCTTGATGCGATCACGTGCACCTGATTCAAATAGTGCCCTCTCGACAGCCTGGTGACCACTTCCGCCAAAGTCCACGAGCAGGTGATCCAACGTGCTCACTGTCTTCGCATCCAATGTACTGTTCTCGCATGGGTGGCCCTTTCGCATTACGCAGACGTACCGCTGTTTGAAAAGGGCCTTCCGGTGAATGTCCTGCTCTAGAGACGGAAGATATCCGATGGCCACGTCAAGCCGTCCACTACCCAAGGCGGGCACAGTATCTTCAACGCGCGTGAACATTGTATGCAACTTGATACACGGTGCGGTTGCTTGCAGTTGACGATAAAGAGTGGGTAGCAGGACGACTTCGCCAATGTCACGTGTTCGGATAGTAAACGTACGTGGTGACTTGTCTGGGCAAAAGGGCTGGGGGATGCCTGTTGTCTTGCGTACCAAGTTAAGCGACTCGATGAGCGGAACTGCAATGTCGCACGCGACGGCAGTCGGCTCCATGCGCCGTCCCACGAGAACGAAGAGTTTGTCACCGTAGGTGGCACGTAACCGCTTCAACGACGCACTCACGGCAGCTTGGGTCAAACCTAGATTTTCTGCAGCTAAAGTGACAGATCTATCTCGCCAAAGTGCTTCAAAAACATAAAGTAGATTCAGATCCTTCACGATGTCTCCCTCTATCCTTGCCTAGGTATGCCCGATCAGTCTGTCCCGTACGGCCAAGTCGTCAAATAAACACGGTTTATATATATAACGGCCGCATGATGCACTGCGGGTATACACGCGTGGTTCGGCAAATTCGGTGGCACGTCGCCCGATGCGCGGTCGCTGGCCAGGCCAGCGAGAGCTATGAATCGAATTGATAGTTCGAAACAATTCAAGTTTGCTCGACGGGATGATCCTCGTTGAGCAGAGTCCGTGTGGTTTGAGAAAGGTGCCGCTAGTCGGGTGAGCCAGTGACTCCTTCGACCGTCCAAGTCACGAGGGACCCGTCCGGCACGCGATGTGTATGGCGCTAGCCGTCGGGCTTGAGTGATGGTGGGATCGACGGTTGCACCGAAGATGTCATCGGAGAATCTGGGGCTGAACCAAGCGCTGATAGCGGAACACAGAAGACCCGGGCATCAGGCACGTAGCGTCGCGCGACTTGGGCCGCGATGGCGTGCCGCAGCGCGACGAGTTTTTCGCCAGCCATACCGTTTCTGACTGGGCCCTTTCACATCACTGTATCGAGTCAAATCTAGCGCGGACGATTTGATCGATTCGTTAGGTAGATCAGCGGTAGCCAGTCAACTGGGCCGCTAGCATCGGTGGACTCAAGGATCTGAGCAGACGCCGGAGGGAGCAAGCGTGCTATTGCCATTCTGGTCATCGACGTCCCTCGGAACGTGCTCGTATCCGGAAGGAGGGGCATACAGAATCCATGGATAACCCACGTTTATAGATTCAAATAACGGAGGCTGCATCGATTCTAGAGCGCCGTCGAGGAAGAATGAACACCACACAGCATGCAGGGCGTAGCGATGGGTGTGAAGATGACGCCAGAGGTCTGTCACCAGACTAGTGCGAGTTTGTCCAAATAGAAAATCGATAGGTGATGTGGAAGGAGACAAAATTGCAAGGAAAAAAGTGTGTACTACGAAGTATAGCGGCAGCTGTGCTTGGGGTGACTTATATTGGTGGGGCGCAAGCACAAAGCAGTGTGACGCTGTTTGGCGTGCTGGATGGGGGGCTGTTATATACAAACAAAACCCTCGACGCGACCACAGGGGGCAACGCAGGGAAGCAACTCGGACTAGTCGACGGACAGTCCTATTTTTCTCAGTTTGGGTTAATCGGCACTGAGGATCTCGGTGGAGGATACAAGGCGAAATTCAAGTTGATGAGTGGATTCAGCTTTGCTAACGGCGGGTTTGACCACTGCAACGGGAACTTGTTTGGGTGCGAGGCATGGGTTGCCGTTGACGGAGCGCTGGGTCAGCTCAAGCTTGGCTTGCAATATTCTCCTTTTTTCACGGCAATATACGATTCGGATCCTAGGGGGCTTTCGCTTTTTGGCAGCGGGGCCGTGATGCTTGTCGACAACGTCGGCGGGACGGGCGTCTTCAATGCTAACGCTGTGTCCTATACGAGCCCCGTCGTCGCTGGGTTGCAAGCAAGCGTGATGTATGCATTCGGTGGTGTGGCAGGAAATTTCCAGGCGGGTCGACAGTATTCTGCGAGCGTGAAGTATCAGCTAGGTGGTTTGAGCATTATTTCGTCGATTTACGACGGTAATGGTGGAGGCACTATTCAAACTGCAATTCCAACGACGGTGCAGTATGAAGGGCGCATGTTGGGGGTGGGGTACCAGTTCGGCGCTCTGACTGCCAAGGTGTCGTTTGTTAACTACAAGGTCGCCGGTTCATTTAACAACAATGTATACGGTGGCGGTGTTAGCTGGTACGTGATGCCGACGTTGGACTTGAACGGCGGGGTGTGGGTAACGAGCGATAGAAATCAATCGAGCAACCGTTCGACACTCGTTGCGTTTGGTGCGAACTATTTGCTTTCGAAAGCGACGAGCCTGTACGGTCAGGTGGGAGTGGTGAACAACCATGGAAAGATGAACACAGGTCTTTCACTCAGTGGTGCGCTCTATGGAGTTGAGGGGACTACTGTTGGAGCTGTCGTGGGAATCCGGCACACGTTCTGAAAGTTGGCCGTGAGGCCAGAATGGATCAGTCGGCTGTCCTCGCGTGAGGGTGTCTGGCAAAAAATAGCGAATAGAGAGGAGCATGATGCAATACTTCAACATCATCAAAGGGACATTCGCTGTATTGACGATGGCCGGTACGCTTGCGACATACGCCCAGACTCCGGATGGGAACGTGGCCTCAATAACTGAGACTGCAAGCGGTCCGAGTGCGAAGGTGACTCATGCAGAAAACCGCAGGCTTCAGAAGGCCGTCGTACGTAGCCTGTCGCATACAAAGGGCGTTAGCTCGGGAAACATCCTGGTCGTGGCGAGGAGTGGGGTTGTAACGCTCGCAGGTTCCGTCCCTGACGCGGCGCAGATCGCTCTGGCAGTAAATGCGGCGCGACGAGTGGATGGTGTCAAAGAGGTGAAAGAGACCCTTGCAGTACGGCCGTAGGGGAGCTAGAAGGTCTGCGGGAAATTGGACGCTCCGCGTGGGTTGTGATACACGACGACGAGGACGGGGGCTTGTGCGCAGCAGGGATGCAGTAAACCGAGCGTGGACGCTCGCAATCAGCGGGACAGCCGTGTGCGGAGTTTCTGTCAGTGCTCAAGCCCCCGCATTTGAATGGCGCGTTTTGCTAGCGAAAAGCTGGCTGATCAGACCGGATAGGTGTCCGGCAGATGGATCCTGGCGAACTCCCCGGCTGCGCCGGATTCCCTCCCGAGCCGGAGGCGCGGTTGCAAGTGTGAGAGCACCCACCATTCACGACCGGCGTTCAGTATATGGGTGGAGGCCGGCTGATGCGCTTCCTGCTTCGGTTTTCTGCGCTACTGACAGCCTCGGGGCTGGAGGTCTTTTTCAGGACGGAGGGGAGTGATTGGGCCGGCTCCGTATCAGGTTAGATGATGGCCAACATGCAACCGACACGATTGCGCCATTTATGGATCACTGAATTCTATTTCTGCCGTTTATTCCGGCTTGGGTGGCGTTCCCAATTGTGCATCGATTCCCGCCTGATCGACCTTCCATGCGTTCGCTGCACACAGCCGTTCAAATCAGATGCCGCACGCGGTCGAGTTGTCTCGCCAGCGCGCTGAAGGCTCGTATGCGCGCGCAAGGCGCGTGGGAAAAAGGCGGCTGGGTCGCTACCTCCGACGCCCCGCGCAATTATCTACGAGAAGTTATCAATGAGGTAATCGTGCGCGTGGCTCGGAGCGACGGGTTTGCGAGTAGATGTGTCATTGAATCCCACGCTCCCCAGCGGCGACAACGACTACACGCGGGTACATCAGTAGTTCGACGGCGGGTAATCGGACGATTCGCTGTTGATTCAGCTCAGGCCAACGCCTCACTTTGAGCGATTCCCTGCGAGTTGGAATCACGCGGGCGCGGGATGTTTCGATGAGACTTCCGACGTTTCCCTCTGCGTACGCATACGAAGTTGTGGTGACGTCCGTGCTGTCCTTCCACTTTGGGAACTGTGCGGGTTTTCACTGATCCGTTGGCGCGCTGCCATTGGAACTGATTGATCGTAAGCGCGCGATTTAGCACACCGAGGTTGGAAACGTGCGCGAAGGTAGATGTGTCGGGCAGGTCAAGCTCGAGGAGCGACGGTGAGCCTTGCGAAGTTGAACGGCAAGAGATCTGTCACTTCGGCGTCCGATGCACGCTTCGGTAATTCGGTCAGTACGTGCACGAGATAGGCGTAGGGTTCGACGTTGCAGGCCCTGCAGGTCAGCATAAGGCTGTAGATCATGGCGCTCGCCTTCGCACCGGCAACCGTGTCACTGAACAGCCACGAAGCCCTGCCTGTACAGAATGGGCGGATGTCGCGTTCGATGACATT
>NZ_FNDI01000036.1:0-88642 GCF_900100565.1 Paraburkholderia steynii
AGGGTCTTACGCTTCACACGGCAATCACGTGACCCATGTTCGTTGCCAACGCTCTTGCGCTGCGCCTCACCCGCTTCATATGTCCGCGTTACAGCACGCCTTGCCAGGTAGTCCACGGCCGCCCAGGTGGCAAACTGTGTGTCGGCCCCTTGTGCTCCACACGCATCACTTCGGACGATAGCGCATGCGTCCCACCCTGTAAGAGCGCAACCCTGTACGCTGCGACAACCTACACACAGTTTGCCACCTGGGCGGCACATACCATTCGCTGCCGCTTGCCCGGGTACGGGTATTCGAAGTGGGTGAGGCATTCATTCAAACCGTTGGCAACCAACGCGAACAGGAACGCTGCCGTGTGAAGTGAGGGACCGGTTGGGGGCCCTCAGGCAGGGAGAAAGGTTGGCGGTGTTAGCCGCTTTCTTTTGCCTACTTTTCTTTGCGGCGGCAAAGAAAAGTAGGTGCCGCCCCGCACAGGGGCGACGCGTGAAGCAAGCTAACGCATCGCGGATGCCAGCGAAAACCCAGGCAAACCAAACCGCTGGCGCAGCAAACACCTCCCTCCGGATGCCAGCGCAATACACAAAACACCGCCCGGCAACGCCTGAATCGCGAAGGCAAACCGCGGATACCAGCGCAAAGGCAAAAAGAAACAAACCAACCGCGCCGCGTAGGCGCCAACGCGGAATGCCGGAAAAAGACCCAAAACCCCGACCAACAACTCTCGCGCCGCACGGCCCCTCTCCGATTCACTTTTGTTATCACCCCATCCAACACTCGAATTGTTCCCGTATCACCCCCCGATTTATATTCCGTACACCGAGGGTCCGTGACCGAACACCAACCCAAACCCAAAAAACAATAAATGCGCGAGCAACATCCCGCGCATCAGGAGCAAAACAAGGAGCGCAGCGATGAATCAGATCGATCTGAAGGGCCGTGTCGTCGTCATTACGGGCGGCGCGCGGGGAATCGGCTATGCGGTAGCGCAGCGCGCGCTGCGCTCGGGCGCGGCCGTCGCGCTCTGGGATGTCGACACCGAGCGGCTCGAGCGCAGCGCGAAAGAGCTAAGCGAACTCGGCAAGGTCGCAGCCGTCACCGTCGATCAAACCAAAGAGGCTGAGATTGACGCCGCCGTCAGCCAGACGCTCGCCGCCCACGGCGCCATCGACGTACTGATCAACTGCGCCGGCATCACGGGCGGCAACGGCACGACGTGGGAACTCGAACCGGACATGTGGCGCCGCGTGATCGACGTCAACCTGATCGGCCCGTATCTCGCGTGCCGCGCGGTCGTGCCGCAGATGCTGAAGCAGGGTTACGGGCGCATCGTCAATATTGCTTCCGTGGCGGGCAAGGAAGGCAATCCGAACGCATCGCATTACAGCGCATCGAAAGCAGGGCTGATCGGCCTGACCAAATCACTAGGCAAGGAACTCGCGACGAAGAACATCCTCGTCAACGCCGTCACGCCCGCAGCCGCGAAAACCGAAATCTTCGATTCGATGAAGCAGGAGCACATCGACTACATGCTGTCGAAGATTCCGATGAACCGCTTCCTGCTGCCGGACGAGGCAGCGTCGCTGATCCTGTGGCTCGCGTCTGAAGACTGCGCGTTCAGCACGGGCGCCGTGTTCGATCTGTCGGGCGGCCGCGCGACGTACTAGACCCGTCGCACCCAACCGATAGCAATCAAGAGCGAAAGCGACGAACGAAGGCGGCACACGCATGCCGCTTGCGCCTTCGCACGAAGGCGACACGGAGACATGATGAACGGGACCTCGTCCGAAACCCGCGACACCCTCGACGGCATCGTCAGCCAGGTCATGCGGCGGCTGTTGCCGTTCCTGCTGCTGATGTACGTGCTCGCGTTCCTCGATCGCGCGAATATCGGCTTTGCACAAAAGGCCTTGCAGCACGACACGGGCATTTCGAACGCCGCGTTCGCGTTCGGCGCGGGCGTGTTCTTCGTCGGCTATGCGCTGTTCGAAGTGCCGAGCAACCTGCTGCTGCATCGCGTCGGCGCGCGGCTATGGATGTGCCGGATCATGGTCACGTGGGGCCTCGTGTCGGCGGCGATGAGTCTCGCGCACACGGCCACCACGTTTTATGCGCTGCGCTTTTTGCTCGGCGTCGCTGAAGCGGGCTTCTTTCCGGGCGTCATCTATTACCTGACACGCTGGTTTCCGCAATCGGCGCGTGCGCGAGCTGTCGGCGTGTTTTATTTCGGCGCGCCGCTTGCCTTCATGTTCGGCAGTCCGCTGTCGGGCTTTCTGCTCGAGCTGCACGGCGCGTTGAATCTCGCGGGCTGGCAGTGGCTGTTTCTGATCGAAGGCGGACTGGCTTCGGTGGTCGGCGTGTGGGCGTTCTTCTATCTCGACGATCGGCCCGAAGACGCCAGCTGGCTCACGCCGCAAGCGCGCAAGAACTTGAGCGCGGCGCTCGACGACGACGCGCGCGCCGCGTCCGCGCACGGCCCGCGCAACCTGCTTGCGGCGCTCGTCGATAAACGCGTGCTGCTGTTCTCCGCGATCTATCTGCTGATCCAGATGAGCGTGTACGGCGTGATCTTCTATCTGCCGCAGCAGGTCGCGGCGCTGATGGGCGAGTCGGTCGGCTTGCGGGTCGGCATGGTGGCGGCCGTGCCGTGGATCTGCGCGCTCTCGCTGACCTGGTTCGTGCCGCGCCGCGCCGACGCGACGGGCACGCACCGGCGCTGGGCTGTCGCGCTGCTGGTGCTCGCCGGATGCGGGATCGGCGTATCGGGCGCGACGCACAGTCCGCTGCTGGCGATGGCCGCGCTGTGCTGCGCGGCAAGCGGCTTCATCGCCGCGCAGCCGCTCTTCTGGACGTTTCCGACGCGCTACCTGACGGGCCCGGCGGCCGCAGGCGGCATCGCGTTGATCAACTCGCTCGGCAGTCTGGGTGGCTTCATCGCGCCGACGCTGCGCACGAGCGCCGAGCATGCGTTCCAGTCGACGTCGGCGGGTCTGCTGCTGCTCGGCGCGGCGAGTCTGCTGGCTGCGCTGCTGATCGGCACGCTGGTGCGCCGCGACGCGACGCGCGACAGGCCCGCTTTCCCGCAACCCATTCATCGCGCCCGCTGACATGCGAGGCGCACGCAACCCACGAACGGAGCTCTAGAACATGGCGATGCCCACTATCCGGCACGTGCGTGCCTTCGTCGTCCGCGGCGGCGGCGCGGACTATCACGATCAGGCCGACGGACACTGGATCGACGATCACATCTCGACGCCGATGGCGCGTTATCCGCAGTACCGGCAAAGCCGGCAGTCGTTCGGCATCAACGTGCTGGGGACGCTGGTTGTCGAAATCGAGGCGAGCGACGGCACGGTCGGCTTCGCGGTGACGACGGGCGGCGAGATCGGCGCGTTCATCGTCGAGAAGCATCTGGCGCGCTTCCTCGAAGGACAACTCGTGACGGACATCGAGAAGATGTGGGATCAGATGTACTTCTCGACGCTCTATTACGGACGCAAGGGCGTGGTGCTCAACACGATTTCGGGCGTCGATCTCGCACTGTGGGATCTGCTCGCGAAAGTGCGCAAGGAGCCCGTGTACCAGCTATTGGGCGGCCCGGTGCGCGACGAACTGCAGTTCTACGCGACGGGCGCGCGGCCTGACCTTGCGAAGGAAATGGGCTTTATCGGCGGCAAGCTGCCGTTGCAGCACAATCCGGCCGAAGGTGAGGAGGGACTCAGAAAGAACATCGACAAGCTCGCGGAAATGCGCAGCCGCGTCGGCGACGATTTCTGGTTGATGTACGACTGCTGGATGAGCCTCGACGTCACGTACGCGACGAAGCTTGCGAAGGCCGCGCACGAATATGGGCTCAAGTGGATCGAAGAAGCGCTGTCACCCGACGACTACTGGGGTTACGCCGAACTGCGCCGCAACGTGCCGCGCGGCATGATGGTGTCGACGGGCGAGCACGAGGCGACGCGCTGGGGCTTCAGGATGCTGCTCGAAATGAACTGCTGCGATCTGATCCAGCCGGACGTCGGCTGGTGCGGGGGCATCACCGAACTCATCAAGATTTCCGCGCTCGCCGATGCGCATAATGTGATGGTCGTGCCGCATGGCTCGTCGGTGTACAGCTATCACTTCGTCGTCACGCGTCACAACTCGCCATTCGCCGAGTTCTTGATGATGGCGCCGAAGGCCGACCAGGTGGTGCCGATGTTCACGCCGTTGCTGCTCGACGAGCCGGTGCCAGTCAATGGCCGCATGAAGGTGCCTGACACGCCGGGCTTCGGTGTGCGGTTGAATCCCGAGTGTGCGCTCGAGCGGCCTTATCAACATTGAACGGAGAAGCCAGTGCTGCTGAAAGACAAGGCGGTGATCGTTACGGGTGGCTCGCGCGGCATTGGTCGGGCGATTGCCGTGGCGTGTGCGAAAGAGGGCGCCGATGTTGCGATCAACTACTGGGGCGACAACGATGCGTCGTATAACCGGCGCTCCGCGGTCGAAGAAGTGGTGGGTGAAATCGAATTGCTTGGGCGGCGGGTGATTGCCGTCGAGGGCAATGTCGCGTTGAAGGAGACGGGGCCTGAGCTTGTGCGGCGTACGGTCGAGGCGTTCGGGAAGGTTGATGTGCTGGCCAGCAATGCGGGCATTTGTCCGTTTCATGCGTTTCTTGATATGCCTGCCGATGTGTTGGAGACGACTGTTGCTGTAAATCTCAATGGGGCGTTCTTTGTCACGCAGGCTGTTGCGCAGCAGATGAAGGCCCAAGGCACTGGCGGTGCGATCGTCGCGACGAGTTCGATCAGTGCGCTCGTTGGGGGTGGGATGCAGACGCATTACACGCCGACGAAAGCGGGTGTGCATTCGCTGATGCAGTCTTGTGCTATTGCGCTTGGGCCTTACGGCATACGGTGTAATTCTGTTATGCCTGGGACGATTGCTACTGATCTGAATGCCGAAGATCTCGGCGATGATGCCAAGAAGGCTTACTTCGAGAAGCGCATTCCGCTTGGACGGCTGGGGCAGCCGGAGGATGTGGCGGATTGTGTTGTGTTTCTTGCTTCTGATCGGGCAAGGTATGTTACTGGCGCGGCGTTGTTGGTGGATGGTGGGTTGTTTGTGAATTTGCAGTGAGGGTTTTTTGGTTGTCTGCGACGCTGGGTGGTTTGCTTGTTTTTGCTGTTGGCATCCGCGATGCGTTAGCGTGCTTCACGCGTCGCCCCTGTGCGGGGCGGCACCTACTTTTCTTTGCCGCCGCAAAGAAAAGTAGGCAAAAGAAAGCGGCTAACACCGCCAGCCCTTGTTCTTGCCTGAGGGCCCCTAACCGGTCTTACGCTTCACACGGCAGTGCCCCGGTTGGTGCTCGTTGCCAACGCTTCGAATGAACGCCTCACCCGCTTCGAATACCCGTACTCGGGCCAGCGGCAGCGAATGGTCTGTGCCGCCCAGGTGGCAAACTGTGTGTAGGTTGTTGCGTCGTATAGCCTGGCGCTCTTACAGGGTGGAACGCGTGCGCTATCGGTCCGGAGTGAGGCGGGTGAGGCACTACGGCCGACACACAGTTTGCCACCTGGGCGGCGGTGGACTATCCAGCACGGCATGCTGTAACGCGGGGGCGTGAAGCGGGTGATGAGCATTGCAAGAGCGCTGGCAACGAGTATGGGTCACTTGATTGCCGTGTGAAGCGTAAGACCCGCTGGGGGCCCTCAGGCAGGAAGAAAAATTGGCGGTGTTAGCCGCTTTCTTTTGCCTACTTTTCTTTGCGGCGGCAAAGAAAAGTAGGTGCCGCCCCGCACAGGGGCGACGCTTGAAGCACGCTAACGCATCGCGGATGCCAGCGGCAAAACAAGCAAACCACCCAGCGTCGCAGACACCCAAAAAACCCTAAACCCCGACCACCAGGTTATCCTCAGTAGCCAGTCGATGCGAATAAACCCGAAGCAAATCGACAAACCGCTGCGCGGGCTCAGCCAGAGCCTCTTCCTTCCGGGTAAGGATTCCAAACCCGGCAAGGCTCTTGCCAATCTCCACAGGCAACGCAACGAGCAACTTGCCGCGCACATGATCGCGCACAACAGACTCAGGCAACATCGCCACAGCATCATAATTCTCAAGCAACTGCAGCGTAGCAAATATAGAAGCACACTCGGTGAGATTAGCCGGCGTCCCAAGCCCCGCCCGGGCGAGTTCCTCTTCAAACAAAACACGAGCCGGACTAGTAATAGGCTGCGCCACCCAAGGCCACTCCATCAACTCGCGAAGCGAAACAGCACTCCGCCCGGCAATGGGATGCACAGCCCGCACAACCAGCACCAAAGTCTCCCGCGCCAGCGGCTCAAAACTGAAATCGTTATGCTGCAACGGATTAGTCAACCGCCCCAGCGCGAGATCGACTTCGCGGCGATGCAGCAATTGCACCACCTGATCGCTGGTTTCCCCGAGAATGCATACATGCAACAACGGCCGTTCGGTCTTCAGCGCGGCGACGGCCATCGCCAGCAGGTCGGGCGCGGCGCCCATGATCGCGCCAACGGTCAGTTGCCCATGCCCGCCCTTGCGCTTCGCGTCCAGGTCTTCGGCAAAACGTGTAAGGTCCGCCAGCGCACGCCGCGCATACGCAAGCGTAACGACGCCCAGCGGCGTCGGCTGCATGCCGCGCGCGTTGCGCTCGAACAGCAAAAAGCCGAGCGCCTCTTCGATGTCGCCGAGCATGCGGCTCGCGCTGGGCTGCGCGACATTGATGGCATCGGCGGCTTGATGAACGTTGCGCGCGTCGTCGAGCGCGACAAGCAGCGCAAGATGCTTGAACTTGAGCCGGTTGACGAGGGGAATGCTGGCAGCGTTCTGGCTCATGGAGGATCAGCGGTGCGATTCGGTTTGAGTATCGCCCAATCCCAACAACGGATTGAGATGCTATCGACGCCCGAATTATAGTCGCATCAAGACGCTACCTTAGAGAGCGGCAAGAACAAGTGATCAAAGACACTGGAGACAAGCCCGGCATGGAGACAATCGCTTTCCGGATGGTGCTGAACCCCGGCATGCGCGACGAGTACGAGCACCGGCATCGGGCAATCTGGCCGGAACTCGTCGATGCGCTGCACAACGCAGGCGTGCGCGATTACCGGATCTTTCTCGACGAAGACACGCACCATCTGTTCGCAATACTGACGCGCAACGCCGATCATTCGATGGAGCGCCTGCCCGAACTCGCCGTGATGCGCAAATGGTGGGATTACATGGCCGACATCATGCAGACGGCGCCCGACCATACGCCGCTCCAGCAAGCGCTGGTTCCAGTATTTGAACTGCAGCATCCCTTCCACTGATTCGCGACGCTCGCCGCGCACGCGCGCCGGCGACGAAGGACGCGCCATGAAAGTTGTCGACCCGCACATTCACCTGTGGGATCTGAAAACGCATCATTACCCTTGGCTCGCCAATCCCGGCGTGTCGTTCGTCGGCGATGCGCGTGTGCTCAAGCACGACTACCTGATCGCCGATCTGCTGAAGGACGCGGGCGATATCGAGTTGCTCAAGTGCGTGCATGTCGAGGCGAATCACGATCCGAAAGATCCCGTCGAAGAAACGCGCTGGCTGCAAAGCGTCGCGGACGCTGCGGGTTCACGCTCGATGCCGAACGGAATCGTCGCCGCCATCGATCTCGCTGCAGATAACGCAGCCGAAGTGCTCGAAGCACACGCCGCATTCGCCAACACGCGCGGCGTGCGGCAAATCCTCAACGTGCATCACGACAAACTGTACGACTACGTAGCCCGCCACTTCATGCGAGACGCGGCCTGGCGCGAGAACTTCCGGCTGCTGCATAAGCACGGCATGTCGTTCGACATGCAGCTTTACCCGTCGCAGATGGAAGAAGCGGCCTCACTCGCGAACGCGCATCACGACACGCAGTTCATCGTCAATCACACGGGCATGTTCGTCGATCGCAACAGCGTTGCCGGATATCGCGCGTGGCGCGACGGGATGAAGACGCTCGCGCAATGTCCGAACGTCGCCGTGAAGATCAGCGGTCTCGCAATGTTCGATCACAAGTGGACCGTCGAAAGCCTGCGGCCTTACGTGCTCGAAACGATCGACACGTTCGGCGTCGAGCGCTCGATGTTCGCATCGAACTTTCCGGTGGACCGGCAGTTCGGCTCGTATGGCGACTTGTGGCGCGCGTATGCGTCGATCGTCGGCGACGCGAGCGATGCGGAGAAAGACGCGCTCTTCGTGCGCAATGCCGAACGCTTCTACCGCATCTGAAGAAGCCTCGAACAACATGCAGTCGCAGCATGAAGGAGAACAGGGTGGAGCAACACACTGAAAGCGTGCCGAGGCTGGAACTGCGGCACGCCAGCAAAACGTTCGGGCGCGTGCGCGCGCTATCGGATGGCGAACTCGTGCTGTGGCCCGGCGAAGTGCATGCGCTGCTCGGCGAGAACGGCGCGGGCAAGTCGACGCTCGTGAAGATACTCGCGGGCGTGCATCAGCCCGATACGGGCGAGCTTCGCATCGATGGCGTCGAGCGCCGTTTCGCCACACCCGCCGAAGCGCGCGACGCGGGCCTCGCCGTCATCTATCAGGAACCGACGCTGTTCTTCGATCTGTCGATTGCCGAGAACATCTTCATGGGACGGCAGCCCGTCGATCGCTTCGGCCGCATTCAGCACGATGCGATGCGCCGCGAAGTCGATGGATTGCTCGCGTCGCTGGGCGTCGATCTGCGCGCGGATCGTCTCGTGCGCGGTCTGTCGATCGCCGATCAGCAGGTCATCGAGATTGCGAAGGCGCTGTCGCTGAACGCGAACGTGCTGATCATGGACGAGCCGACGGCGGCGCTGTCGCTGCCCGAAGTCGAGCGGCTCTTTACGATCGTGCGCAAGCTGCGCGAGCGTGACGTCGCGATCCTGTTCATCACGCATCGGCTCGATGAAGTGTTTGCATTGACGCAACACGTCACGATCATGCGTGACGGCGCGAAGGTGTTCGATGCGCCGACGTCAGAAATGACGACGGAATCGGTGGTCGCGAAGATGGTTGGACGCGATCTGGAAACGTTCTATCCGAAGGCCGATGTGAAGCCCGGCGACGTGCGTCTGTCGGTGCGCAATCTGACGCGTGTCGGCGTGTTCAAGGACGTGTCGTTCGATGTGCGCGCAGGCGAAATCGTCGCGCTCGCGGGTTTGGTCGGCGCGGGCCGCAGCGAAGTGGCGCGCGCGATCTTCGGCATCGACCCGATCGATTCGGGCGAAGTGCAGATCGCGGGCAAGCGTCTCAAGACGGGCAATCCCGCCGCGGCTGTGCGCGCGGGCCTTGCGCTCGTGCCGGAAGATCGCCGCCAACAAGGTCTGGCGCTGGAGTTGAGCATCGCGCGTAATGCGTCGATGACGGTGCTCGGCCGTCTTGTGCGCCACGGTCTGATCTCGACGCGCAGCGAGACCCAACTCGCGACGCGCTGGGGCACGCGGCTGCGCTTGAAGGCAAGTGATCCTTCAGCGCCCGTCGGCACGCTATCCGGCGGCAACCAGCAGAAAGTGGTGCTCGGCAAATGGCTCGCGACGGGCCCGAAAGTGCTGATCATCGACGAGCCGACGCGCGGCATCGATGTCGGCGCGAAAGCGGAAGTGTATGGCGCGCTCTCCGAACTCGTTCAGGAAGGCATGGCTGTGTTGATGATTTCGAGCGAACTCCCCGAAGTGCTCGGCATGGCGGACCGCGTACTCGTGATGCACGAAGGCCGCATCAGTGCCGACATTTCACGCGCCGATGCGAGCGAGGAGCGCATCATGAGCGCGGCACTCGGGCAATCGGCGGCATTACTGGGGCGCGCAGCATGATCCGGCATTCGACTCATTCACACGCGGCGTCGATCGAACATGCGCCGCTGCAACGCACACGCTCCGGCCCCGGCGGCATCGTCGGGACGATCGCGAAGAGCCGCGAGACGACGCTCTTCGTCGTGCTGATCCTGCTGATACTCGGCACGTCACTCGCGCGGCCGCAGTTTCTGAACCTGCAGAATCTGCGCGACGTGCTGCTCAACGTGTCGATCGTGAGCTTGCTGACGGCTGGCATGACGGTCGTGATCCTGATGCGGCACATCGATCTGTCGATTGGCTCGACGGTCGGCATCAGCGCATATGCCGTCGGCAGTCTGTACGTTGCGTTTCCGCAGATGCCCGTGCTGGTCGCGCTGGTTGCGGGCGTCGCGATCGGGCTCGTTGCGGGCGGCATCAATGCGCTGTTGATCGCGGTGGGGCGCGTGCCTTCGCTGGTGGCGACGCTATCGACACTCTATATCTTCCGTGGCGCCGACTACGCGTGGGTGCATGGCGGCCAGATCAACGCGACGAGTTTGCCCGAAGCGTACTCGCGTCTCGCGACGGGCACCGTGCTAGGCATCCCGACGCTTGCGCTGATCGCCGCCGCCGTGCTGTTGGCGCTGTCGTTCTATCTGAAGCACTTCCGTGCGGGCCGCGAGCACTACGCGATCGGTTCGAACCCCGAGGCGGCGCGCCTGGCGGGCGTCAACGTCGAGCGGCGCGTGATGTCGGGCTTCCTGCTGTCGGGCGCGATTGCGGGCTTTGCGGGCGCGCTGTGGCTCGCGCGCTTCGGCACCGTCGACGCGAGCACCGCGAAGGGCATCGAGCTGCAAGTGGTAGCGGCGGCCGTGGTCGGCAGCGTCGCGATCACGGGCGGCGTCGGCACGATACTCGGCGCGGCGCTCGGCGCACTTGTGCTCGGCGTGATCAGCATCGCGCTCGTCGTGCTGCACGTGTCACCGTTCTGGGAACAGGCTATCGAAGGCGCGCTGATCGTCGCGGCAATTGCCGCCGACACGCTGCTGGCCCGCTCCGTCGCCAAACGCATGATGAGGAAACGCGATCATGGCTAAACCCGATTCCGCGCTGCTCACGCGCAAGCGCGAAACGCCGCTGCGCTGGGAAACCTTGCTGGTCGTCGTGCTGATCCTGTCGCTCGGGCTAGGGCGTGTGCTGTCGCCCGTGTTCCTGACGGGCGCGAACCTCAGCAACGTGCTCGCCGACCTCACCGAGATCGCGTTGATGGCGTTGCCGATGACGCTGATCATTGTCGCGGCGGAGATCGATCTGTCCGTGGCGTCGGTGCTCGGCGCGTCGAGCGCGCTGATGGGCGTGCTGTGGCACATGGGCCTGCCGATGCCCGTTGTGATCGTGCTCGTGCTGCTGTTCGGCATGATCGCGGGGCTGTTCAACGGGCTCGTGATCGTCAAGCTGAATCTGCCGTCGCTCGCCGTCACGATCGGCACGCTCGCGCTGTTTCGCGGCTTGTCGTATGTGCTGCTCGGCGATCAGGCAGTCGCGGATTTTCCGGCGGGCTACACGGCCTTCGGTATGGACACGCTGTTCGGCACGTTCATTCCGCTGCCGTTCGTGATCGTCATTGTTTGCGCCGTGCTGTTCACCGTGCTCTTGCAGGCGACGGCGTTCGGCCGCGGCCTCTATGCGATCGGCGCGAACTCGACGGCGGCGGCGTTCTCCGGTATCGAGGTCGCGAAAGTGCGGATGCGTCTTTTCATGCTGTCGGGCTTCATGAGCGCGCTTGCGGGCATCGTCTACACGCTGCGCTTCACGAGCGCGCGTGGCGACAACGGCGAAGGCTTCGAACTGTCGGTGATTGCCGCAGTGCTGTTCGGCGGCGTGAGCATCTTCGGCGGACGCGGGTCGATGGTCGGCGTGCTGCTGTCGCTGCTGATCATCGGCGTGTTGAAGAATGCGCTCACGCTCGATGATGTCTCCAGCGAAACGCTGACCATCGTGACGGGCGCGCTGCTGCTCGCATCGGTGCTGATTCCGAACCTGGTCGCGCGCTGGCGAGCGATGCGCGACCGCAAGCTGATCGCCGCTCAAACGTTGACAAAGCCGAGTGCGTCGTAAGTCATGTGAACCCGCCGTACGTGATGCCGTTTAATTCAACCGGACGCCAAAAGTCCGATCCACCACCAGGAGACAACAGATGAACAAACCACTGCGTCACGCGGGAGCGATGATGCTCTGCGCGGCCTTGCTGGGCGTGAGCGTCGCCGCGTCCGCAGCAGGCATCAAGCCGGATCTGAAGATCGCGTTCGTGCCCAAGCAGATCAACAACCCGTATGAAGTGATTGCCGACGACGGCGGCATGGCCGCGATCAAGGAGTTCAAGGGGCAGGGCAAGGTGGTGGGGCCGTCGGACGCGGGCGCGTCGTCGCAGGTGTCGTACATCAATACGCTGACCACGCAGCGTCAGGATGCCATCGTCATCGCGGCGAATGACGCGAATGCGCTCGTGCCGTATCTGAAGAAGGCGATGTCGCAAGGCATCAAGGTCGTGACGTTCGATTCCGACACGGCGCCCGATGGCCGTCAGCTGTTCGTGAATCAGGCCAACGCGGAGAGCATTGGGCGCGGGCAGATTCAACTCGTGTCGAAGCTGATGGGCGGCGAGGGCGAGTTCGCTATTCTGTCGGCCACGCCGAACGCGACGAACCAGAATACGTGGATCAAGTGGATGCAGGAAGAACTGAAGAAGCCCGAGTATTCGAAGTTGAAGCTCGTGAAGATCGCTTACGGCAACGACGATGACCAGAAGTCGTTCGTCGAGACGCAGGGGCTGTTGCAGGCGTATCCGAACCTGAAGGCGATCGTGGCGCCTACATCCGTCGGCATTGCGGCGGCAGCGCGCTATATCTCGACGTCGTCGAGCAAGGGCAAGGTCGCGGTGACGGGTCTCGGCACGCCCAACCAGATGCGTGCGTTCGTGAAGAACGGCACCGTGAAGGCGTTCCAGTTGTGGGATCCGGGTCAGTTGGGCTATCTCGCGGCATATGCGGCGGCAAGCCTCGCATCGGGCGCGATCACGGGCAAGGAAGGCGAATCGTTCGACGCGGGCAAGCTCGGCAAGCGCACCATCGGCGCGCAAGGCGAAATCATTCTTGGACCGCCGACTACGTTTGACGCAAGCAATATCGATAACTTCAACTTCTGAGGTTCATCAAGTCACTTGCTGGAAGCGGGCCGCTCGCGCGATGCGAGCGGCTTTTTTCTTTCAATGCAAACTGGCGTCGCGCGTCAGACCAGGCCATTGACCTGCGAGTACTTGACGAGATCCGCGTTCGTCTCCAGATGAAGTTTCTTCATTGCGGTGCTTTTTTGCGTCGCTACGGTCGAGACCGAGCGGTTCACCTGTCGCGCGATTTCGGTCAACGACGCGCCGGAAGCGAACAGCCGGATCACGTTCATTTCCTTTTTCGTCAGCGCGGGCTTACCGCCGTTCTTTTCATTGCCGTCAGGCCGATGAAGGCGCGCACGGATCTTCGCGGAGAAATAAGGCCGGCGATGCTGCATGACCTCGCGCGCGGCGATACGGAATTCTTCGATGCCCTCGCGTTTGTCAACGATGCCCGCGACACCTGAACGGGATACGCGGATCAGGACGTCATCGTTAGCGAGCATCGTGAAGACGACGACAGGAATGTCGGGATAGCGCTTGCGAAGTCGCGCAATGAGGTCGAGTCCGTCGATATCGTCCTGCGCCGTTCCCATCGTCAAGTCCGTGATGATCAGATCCCAGGTGCCCTCGGACAGCAGTTGCAGCAGTTCGCTGCCCGACTTGACGGCGGCATCGACGATAAAGCCGGGCATGCCCGTCAACGCGCTGATGACAGCGTGCCGGATAACGGGGTGGTCGTCTGCAATGGCAATCCGGAAATCGCGAATGGCATTCATGATGGGAAGGCTGGACAGCGTCGGTGGAACGCCCATGGGGCGTCGGAACGGGTTGGCGCGATGCACGCCATTTCCGCATTGACGCGGGGTTCGTCCTGCGGGTTGAAGGAAAAATGAACGGAAGACGTAAGGATAACGAACAGACTGGCAATTGAGTTGCGTTTTATGAAACTACTGAATATTTTCGAACAAATCCGACGTAGTACACGTGTGTGATTTGCAACACTTCTTCGCTTCGCAGACCCAATCGCTTTGCAGGTCGTGTTCGACCGGTTGATTCTTTCCGATGCATTTCTTTAAAAAAAGATAAATCTGCGCGCCAGAACTCAGGCGGCAAAAAGGGCAGTGGAGAGGCCGTCATTGATGCGCGAATTGCAGTTCCTGTAAAGAACTGTCAAGAATGAAGATTGCCAGCAGAAACGCGTCAACGCTTCATGAACCTGCGCGTTTAGTGCGATGACCCCTATCAGGTCGGACGGCCAGCGAGCCGTCAGTCAACAACCCAAGGTTTAAGGATTCAAGCAATGAACAAGCACATCATCGCCGCCGCTCTGGCAGGTCTGTTCTCGATCGCCGCATTCGCGCAGGCATCGGCTCCCGCAGCAACGGAAGAGGCGCCCGCAGCAGCATCGGCACCCGCTGCCAAGCACCACGCAAAGAAGCACAGCACGAAGAAGAAGCACGCACACAAGAAGGCAGCGCCCGCAAAGGCAGCCAGCGACGAAGCAGCGTCGGCAGCACAGTAAGGCTTAGCGCTCGACGCTGATGTCGAAGGAGGAAGCGAGGTTGTGAAACCGGCTTCCTCTTTTTTGTTTCAACGGGCCGTGTTGCGCTGATCTGCGAACGGACCCAGCGCCGTGGCAAAACGGCGCGCGCATGACAGACCAAATGCAGTCGGACGCATGCCCCGGTCGTGTGCGACATCGAAACCCATGCGCCACGCCGCGATTCGTTTGCCGTAGCAGGTCAACGCATCGAGCGATTGCATCACGAAGACGATGGATGGCAGGATGCATTCGTAGAGCGCTTGCGCGCTCGCCTGATCGTCTTCGATGAAAGCGCTGTACGTCGCGGCTTGCCAGTCGAATGAATCGGGTGCGACGATCAGGCCCGCGCAACCGGCGCGCAGATTGTCGATCAGTTCCTGGCCGCCGCGCCCATTGAACACGGGTAACGGACTGCCATGCTCGCGCAGCCGTTCGATCGTCGAATGAATGATCGTGGCCGGGCCTTCGCCTTTAAGCCACTGAAACTGCCCGCATTGCGCGGTGAGCGCGACCAGCGATTGAATCGTGAGCCCGACGCCGAGATATTCCGGCGCATTCTGGATACCGACAGGCACGCGTACGCGCTGCATGACGTCGGCGAAAAAATCGAAGTAAAACGATTCGGGCTTGTCGCGAACCGATGGCGGTTGCAGGATCAGCGACGACGCGCCGTGATCGACGGCATGATCTGCCAGCGCAAGTTGCGCATCGGTCGTATCACCCGTGATCGTGACGGCGAACGGCACGCGACCGCCGATGTGCTCGCCTGTCCATTCGATAAAACGCTGCTTCTCTTCAAGCGACAAACGGTTCACTTCCGTCGCCAGACCGAGAATCACGATGCCGCTTGCGCCCGCATCGATCGTTGCGTCGATCTGCGCGTGGATCGCTTGACGGTCGAGCGTGTTGTTCGCGTCGAAGTAAGCGTAGAGCACGGGCCACATGCCGCGCGGCGAGAACGAAGATAGTCGCGTCATGATCAATGCGAATCGCGCGGCACAGGTGCGCCGCTCGCGCCCACCAGGAAGTCGAGATCGGCGCCCTGATCGGCCTGCAACACGTGCTCGACGTAGAGCCGGTAATAGCCGCGTGCAGGCAGTTCGGGTGCGTGCCACGCGGCGCGGCGCCGTTCGAGTTCATCGTCGGATACGTCCAGATGCAAACGCCGCGCGGCGACGTCGAGTTCGATCATGTCGCCCGTCTGCACGAGGGCGAGCGGTCCGCCTGCCGCTGCTTCGGGCGATATGTGCAGCACCACCGCGCCATATGCCGTGCCGCTCATGCGGCCATCGGAGATGCGCACCATGTCGGTAATGCCTTTTTGCAGGACCTTTTTCGGCAGCGGCATGTTGCCGACCTCGGCGAAGCCGGGATAGCCCTTCGGCCCCGCGCCCTTGAGCACCATCACGCAATGCTCGTCGATATCGAGTGAGTCATCGTCGACCTTCGCGTGCAGTTCTTCGACGTTCTCGAACACCACCGCGCGCCCTCGATGCTTCAACAGCGAAGCCGTGGCCGCTGACGGCTTGATGACCGCGCCACTCGGCGCGAGATTGCCGCGCAGCACGGCGATGCCCGCTTGCGGTTTGAACGGCTCGGCGAAAGTGGTGATGACCTTCTGATCGTAGTTGGGTGCATCGCAGACGTTGTCCCAGATGGTCTTGCCATTGACGGTCAACGCGTCACGATGCAGCAGCCCTTGCTCGCCCAGTTGCCGCAGCACGGCGGGCAAGCCGCCCGCGTAGTAGAAATCTTCCATCAGGTACTCGCCCGATGGCTGCAGGTTCACGAGGCACGGCACATCCGAGCCGAGTTCCCAGTCGTCGAGCGCGAGATCCACACCGATGCGCCGCGCGAGCGCGATCAGATGCACGACGGCATTCGTCGATCCGCCGATCGCGGCGTTCGTGCGGATCGCGTTTTCGAAGGCCTGGCGCGTGAGGATCTTGTCCATCGTCACATCGTCGCGGACCATCTCGACGATGCGCCGTCCGGCGAGATGCGCGAGCACCTGGCGGCGCGCATCGACGGCGGGAATCGCCGCGTTGTGCGGCAAACCGATGCCGAGCGATTCGACCATCGACGCCATCGTCGATGCCGTGCCCATCGTCATGCAATGGCCGCGCGAGCGGTTCATGCACGATTCGGCGTCGATGAATTCCTGCTGGCTCATCGTGCCCGCGCGTACCTCCTCGGACATCTGCCATACACCCGTGCCCGAGCCGATCGTGCGGCCGCGAAAGCGGCCATTGAGCATCGGGCCGCCCGACACGGCGAGCGCGGGCAGGTTGCAGGAGGCCGCGCCCATCAACAGCGCCGGCGTGGTCTTGTCACAGCCGACCAGCAGGATCACGCCGTCGAGCGGATTGCCGCGTATCGACTCCTCGACATCCATCGAAGCGAGATTGCGAAACAGCATCGCCGTGGGCCGCAGGTTCGATTCGCCGAGCGACATCACGGGGAATTCGAGCGGCAGGCCGCCGGCCTCGCGCACGCCGCGTTTCACGTACTCGGCAAGCTCGCGGAAGTGCGCGTTGCAGGGCGTCAGCTCCGACCATGTATTGCAGATGCCGACCACGGGACGGCCGTCGAATTCATCGTGCGGAATGCCCTGGTTTTTCATCCACGAACGATGGATGAAGCCGTCCTTGTCGTTGCGGCCGAACCAGCTTTGCGAGCGGAGTTTGCGCATGAGGTCTCCTGTTTTGGTGTCGTTTTTCGTGCATCGGTGCAGATCAGCTTAGCCCATTCGTTGCACGAGATGGCGTTCGTCGGAAGCGCTGCGAGGATCACGACGCGACGCGGTTGCAGTGCAACAGACGCGATGGAAGGACGAGTTTGCGCGGCACGGCAGGCAGAACCCTTGACGGCGCTTGTGGAAACGCGCCGCGAATGTGTCATTCGTTGAACGCCGACCTTCCAATAAGCGACACGCGCAGTCGCTCATCACGCACTGCAGCATCCTCATAAAGCCTTGCTGCACAAGGGCTGCAAGCATCCGCTAACGCCCGTTCGTTTTTCCTCGTGTCGCATTTCCGCAAGCGTCTGTCGCAATTAGTCGGCTAGGCGGGGTTTTTTCTGGCAACTATGTAGTCACACATGTGCAGGCCGGCGCCTGCACCACGAGGAGATGGACTCGATGAAATCCCCAAAGGTCGTGGTCGAAGGATTATGTAAGGTTTTCGGGCCTAACCCGAAGTTGGCGCAGGACATGCTCTCGCGAGGCGCGTCGAAGGACGAGGTATTCGCCAAGACGGGGCATGTGGTGGGCGTCCACAATGTCTCCTTCGATGTGCAGGAAGGCGAGATTTTCGTGCTGATGGGCCTGTCCGGCTCCGGCAAGTCCACGCTGATCCGTCTCATCAACCGGCTCGTCGAACCGACGGCGGGCAAGGTGATTATCGATGGCCGCGATGTCGCCGCCATCAAGCGCTCGGAGTTGACGTCGCTGCGTCGCACCGACATGAGCATGGTGTTCCAGTCGTTCGCGCTGATGCCGCAACGCACGGTGCTGTCGAATGCGGCGTTCGGCCTCGAAGTCGGCGGCATGGGACGCAAGCAACGCGAGAAGCGCGCGCTCGAAGTGCTCGAACAGGTGGGCCTCGCGACGTTCGCGGGCAAGCTGCCTTCCGAGCTGTCGGGCGGCATGCAGCAGCGCGTAGGTCTCGCGCGTGCGCTCGCGGTGAACCCCTCGCTGATGATCATGGACGAGGCTTTCTCGGCGCTCGACCCGCTCAAGCGCAAGGAAATGCAGAACGTGCTGCTCGAACTGCAGAAGAACCAGCAGCGCACGATTCTGTTCGTGTCCCACGATCTGGAAGAGGCACTGCGTATCGGCACTCGCATCGCGATCATGGAAGGCGGGCGCGTTGTGCAGATCGGCACGCCGCAGGACATCATCGCGAACCCGGCGGACGACTACGTGCGCGCGTTCTTCGAAGGCGTCGATACGAGCCGCTATCTGACGGCGGGCGATCTGATGCAGGCGAACGGCGTGCCGCTGGTGCGCAATCTCGATCAGACGAGCGTTGCCGAGTCGCTGAACGGCAGCGCTGAATACGCGTTCGTGCTGGATGCCGAGCGCCGCATCCGCGGCTTCGTCACACGCGAGGCGATCGGCAACTCGACGCCGTCACTGAACAAGGTCGAATGCATTTCGCGCGGCGCGCCGCTCGAACATGTCGTGTCGCGCGTGTGCGCGAGCGCGACGGCTCTGCCCGTGGTCGACGACGAGGACCGCTATTGCGGTTCCGTCGATCAGGCCGCGGTCCTGAAGGTCATTACGCGTAACAGAGGTGGCGCCCATGTCTGAGATGATTCCACTCGGCCGCTGGGTCGATCAGTCCGTTCACTATCTGCTCGATCACGATGCGAGCACGTTCGATTCGATCGGCAAGGCGATCGAGAGCTTCGCCGCGATGATCGAGCATGGCCTGCAGGCCATTCCGATGTGGGCGCTGATGGCGTTCTTTATCGGCATCGGCTTGTGGCGCGTGGGCTGGCGTTTTGCAATTTTCGCCACCGCTTCGCTATTGCTGATTTACGCAACCGGCTTCTGGGACCAAACGGTCATCACGCTTGGCCTCACGCTGTCCTCGACGCTGATCAGTCTCGTGTTGGGCATTCCACTCGGCATCTGGACCGCGAAGAACAAGCATGTGCATATGATCGTGCGCCCGATTCTCGATCTGATGCAGACGATGCCCGCCTTCGTCTACCTGATTCCCGCTGCGATGCTGTTCGGGCTTGGCCGCGTGCCGGGGATTCTCTCCACGGTGATCTTCGCGATGCCGCCTGCCGTGCGTCTGACGAGCCTCGGCATCAAGCATGTGAACCGCGAGATCGTCGAAGCGGGGCAGGCCTTCGGCTGCACGCCGTGGCAGCTGCTGTACAAGGTGCAATTCCCGAACGCCTTGCCGTCGATCATGCAGGGCGTGAACCAGACCATCATGATGGCGCTGTCGATGGTGATCATCGCGTCGATGGTGGGCGCGGGCGGTCTCGGCAACGATGTGCTTGCGAGTATTCAGCGCCTCGATATCGGGCTGGGTTTCGAAAGCGGTCTGTCCGTCGTGTTGCTGGCGATTATTCTGGACCGCATTACCGAGAGCTTCGGCCGCTCTCCTGGTTCGGCCACCGCGCCGCGCTTTGCGGGCCTGCGCAATGTGATGCGCGTGCGCCGCGAGCAGCAGGCTGTCGCGCAAAGCTAGGTCTCTGTCGTTTTCACTCAAGCGCCGTATTTCCGGCGCGTCTGAAATAGAACCAATAGTGGTTGCCCCGCGAGAGCCTTTGGGCTTTCGCGGTGGCCAAACACATTCTTCTTTGTGCATCACGGAGCGCGACGTGACGTCTATCAGGGCTGAAGCGCCGTTGTCGAATCTTGCGCATGTGGGCTTTCTGACCTTGCCCAGTTTTTCGATGATCGCGTTTACGAGCGCGGTCGAGGTGCTGCGGATGGCGAACTACGTTTCGCGCGCGCAGCACTATCGCTGGTCTGTGATCACGACGGACGGCGTGCCCGTGCGGGCGAGTAACGGTCTTACCGTCAAGCCGACACGCACGCTCGAAGAGGCGGGCATGCCGGATGTGCTGATCGTGTGCGGCGGCACGCAGATACGAAATGCAGTCGATAGCAACGTGAAGACGCTGCTCGCGGATGCCGCGTCGCAGGGCGTGCCGCTGGGCGGTATTTGCACGGGCGCTTATGCGTTGATGGCGGCGGGAATGCTCGACGGTTATCGCTGTTCGGTGCATTGGGAAGACCTGTCGGCGCTGCACAAGGAATATCCGCATGTGCAATTCGCCGACGAGCTGTTCGTGATCGATCGCGATCGGCTGACGTGTACGGGTGGCACCGCGCCGCTCGATCTGATGCTCGATCTCGTCAGTTCCCGCTTCGGGCAGAACCTCGCGGCGCAAGTGTCCGAGCAGTTCATTCTCGAGCGCATTCGCAGTGCAAGCGATCCGCAACCGATTCCCGTCGATGCGCGCGTCGGTTTCTCGCGTGCCGAACTGATCGAAGTGGTGCGGCTGATGGAAGCGAATATTGAAGAGCCTTTGTCGCTCGAAGAACTCGCGCGGCTCGTGCAATTGTCGCAACGCCATTTGCAGCGGATGTTCAAGGTTTATCTGAGCGTGTCGCCGACGCATTACTACCTGTCGCTGCGATTGCGGCGAGCGCGCGATCTGCTGCGCACGACGGACGCATCGATTGCGCGCGTGACGGCTGTGTGCGGATTTCATTCGCCGTGTCATTTCAGCAAGGCCTATCGCGCTCAGTTCGGACATGCGCCGAGTGTCGAGCGCCGCCATGCGAACTAGCGAGTCGGACCGAAGCAAAATTATTCCGAGGAGAATCTGATGAAACGCAAGCTGATGATGGTGGCCGCGCTGTGCGCGACGGCTGCCGCGACCGCGCACGCCGCCGATCCCGCCGTGTGCCGCAACGTCCGATTCGCCGACGTCGGCTGGACCGACATTGCGGCGACGACGGGGCTGGCATCGACGATCTTCCAGGGTCTTGGCTATAACCCGACGAAGACGATTGCTTCCGTGCCGATTACGTTTGCGGGCATCAAGAGCAAGCAGATCGACGTGTTCCTGGGTTATTGGGCGCCGACGATGGACCCGATCATCCAGCCGTTCGTGAAGTCCGGCACGATCAAGGTGTTGGCGACGCCGAACCTGACGGGCGCGAAGTATACGCTTGCTGTGCCGGAGTATGTGTACAACGGCGGGCTGAAGAACTTTAGCGATATTGCGAAGTACGCGGACAAGCTCGATGGAAAGATCTATGGCATCGAGCCGGGTAATGATGGCAATGCGTTGATCAAGAAGATGATCGATGGCAATCAGTTTGGGCTTGGCAAGTTCAAGCTGGTTGAGTCGAGCGAGGCGGGCATGCTGGTGGAAGTGAACCGTGCGGTTCGGGACAAGAAGTGGATTGTGTTTCTCGGCTGGGAGCCGCATCCGATGAACGTGCAGATGAAGATCGATTATCTGTCTGGCGGGGATGATGTGTTCGGGCCTAATTATGGCGAGGCTAAGGTGTTTACGGCTACGCCGCCCGATTACGCTGCGCGGTGTCCGAATGCGGCGAAGTTTGTGTCGAACTTGCAGTTCACGACGGCTATCGAGAATCATGTGATGGTGCCTATCATGAACAAGGAAGATGCAAATAAGGCTGCGCTGGCATGGTTGAAGGCTAATCCGCAGGCTTTGGATAAGTGGCTGGCAGGGGTGCAGACAATTGATGGCAAGGACGGCTTGCCGGCCGTTAAGGCTTATATTGCGGGGCATTGAGGGGCTTGTTTTTTTGTCTGCGACGGCTCTTTTTGTTTTTGACTTTGCGCTGGCATCCGCGCTATGCCTTCGTGCTTCAAGCGTCGCCCCTGTGCGGGGCGGCACCTACTTTTCTTTGCCGCCGCAAAGAAAAGTAGGCAAAAGAAAGCGGCTAACACCGCCAGTTCTTGTGTTTGCCTGAGGGCCCCCAACCGGTCTTACGCTTCACACGGCAACGCGCTGATTTTATGTTAGTTGCCAACGCTATAAATGAACGCCTCACCCGCTTCGAGTACCCGTACTCAGGCAAGCGGCAGCGAATGGTATGTGCCGCCCAGGTGGCAAACTGTGTGTAGGTTGTCGCGTCGTATGCGTAAGCGCTCTTACAAGGTGGGACGCGTGTGCTATTGGTCCGAAGTGAGGCGCGCGAGGCACTACGGCCTACACACAGTTTGCCACCTGGGCGGCGGTGGAATATCTGGAACGGTGTGCCGTAACGCGGGAGCGTGAAGCCGGTGAGGCGCAGCGCAAGAGCGCTGGCAACGAACATGGGTCACGTGATTGCCGTGCGAAGTGTAAGACCCTGTGGGGGCCCTCAGGCAAGAAGAAATGTTGGCGGTGTTAGCCGCTTTCTTTTGCCTACTTTTCTTTGCGGTGTGGGGGCCCTCAGGCAAGAAGAAATGTTGGCGGTGTTAGCCGCTTTCTTTTGCCTACTTTTCTTTGCGGCGGCAAAGAAAAGTAGGTGTGTAGTGGTCAAGCCTCTTTGGACACCCCCAAAGGGGCTTTTCGATAAATCGAAGTTTCGTACCGCACTGGCGGCAGACCGCTTGCCGCTGAATGTATGCGCCTGTAGTTATAAAAATCAGCAATGTAGTCTGCGATATCACGTTCGGCGTGTTCGTGACTGGCGTACTCCTGCTCGCCGATCCATTCACTCTTCAGGCTTCTGAAGAAGCGCTCGACCACCGCGTTGTCCCAGCAATTTCCCTTTCTGCTCATACTCTGGACGATCCCGTTTGCCTTCAGATCGTTCACGAAGCGCTCGCTGGTGTACTGGCAGCCCTGATCTGAATGGAACATCAGTCCCGCTGCCGGGCGCCGGCTGCGTCGGGCCTGTTCCAGCGCCAGGATGACCAGGTCGGTGTCTGCCTGCGTGGCAAACGCCCAACCGACGATTCGACGCGAGTGCAGATCCATCACGATAGCCAGATAAGACCAGCCCTGCCGCGTTCTGATGTACGTGATATCGCCTGCCCACACCCGGTTCACAGCGCCCGGTGCAAACTGCCGATCAAGCCGGTTCGGCGCGACCAGTGCATCGCCTTCGGCCTTGCGGTACCGGTGTGTGCGTCGACGCGTAACCACCAGTTGCGCCTCGCGCATCAGCGAGCGCGCCCGGTGCCGTCCGATCGCATGGCCTTGCTGCTGCAACGCCTGCGCCATCCTGCGGCTGCCGTAACTGCGCCGGGTTTCAATGTGAATCTGGCGCATGGCCTTGAGCACAGTAGGTGATGTTCCGGGCCTGACGCGTCGGCCCGCAAAGGCGTAATAGCTGCTTCGCGGCACCTCCAGCAACCGGCACATCAGACTCACTGGCCAGGCCTTCTTCAGCGAACGGATCACTTCGAGAAGCGATCCATTTCCTTGACGAAGAAGGCCGTGGACTTTTTTAGTATCTCGCGCTCCCTTTCGAGCTCTGTCACGCGCGCTTCGAGTTCACGGATACGGCGCTGGTCGGCCATGACCTCCAGCTCACTACGCGGCGGCTCGGCCTGCTGGGCACGCCATTGCGCCACCCAGCGTCGCAGCGCCGTATCGCCGACACCCATCGCTTCACAGGCCTTCGAATATGAATAGCCTTGTGTCACAACCAGCTTTATCGCATCAGCCTTGAATTCTTCTGTCAGCTTCCGTCTGCTCATCTCTCACCTCAGTTGGGGATTATCCCCTTTAGAGGTGTCCAGGAGTATTGGACCACTGCAGTGCCGCCCCGCACAGGGGCGACGCGTGAAGCGCGAAGGCATAGCGCGGATGCCAGCGCAGAGGCCCAAAACACCGAACGGCAACGCATGAAACACGAAGCCAAACCGCGACTGCCAGAGCAAGAACAAAAACCTTAACAGCGTCGCAGACGAAAAAAAACCTTCAGGCCCTGATCGAAAACCCCTGCATATAAGCCTGATCGGCCTTCCCATCCCAAACCCGCCCATCAACAAGCACTGCCGACGGCGTATCGGCATACACGCTCACACCAACATTACCGGCAGCCTGGCAATAAAGCTCAACCTGATTAACCTCACCCGCAATCCGCGCAAAATCATCCCGCCACTCGGCCATCCCCCACCGCGCATACTGCGCAAAAAACCAAACCCCTTCCGCAGGATGCGGAAAATTCACCGCACCGCCAGCAAAAAACTTCACAGCCCGCCGCTTCTCATCAGAACCCGCAGCAATCAACCGTGGCGCAATCAACCCGGCGGGCACGCCAACAAACTCATCCGCAGCGAGCCGCGCCGAAATCTCCACCCGATGCACGTCATCATCGAGCCATCGACACGCCTCGAGCATCGTCTGCACGAGCGCCCGAGCAGTATTTGGATATCGCGTAACAAAATCGCGCCGGCTCGCCAGCACCTTCTCGGGATGATCGGGCCACACCTCACTCGTATAGGCAATCGTTCTGCCAACACCGCGCTCCTGCGCAACCGCATTCCACGGCTCGCCAACACACAGCCCGTCGAGCCGGTCCTGCGCAAGCGCATCGACCATCTGCGGCGGCGGAATCACCACGCCCTCGATATCGCGCAAAGGATGCACGCCCTGCGAAGCGAGCCAGTAATACAGCCACATCGCATGCGTACCCGTCGGAAAAGTCTGTGCGAACACGGGCTTGCGCCCGAGCGTCGCCAGCGCGGCAGGCAGCGTCTTGTGCTCGTCGAGCGCAGCAGCAAGACGGTTCGATACCGTGATCGCCTGGCCGTTGCGGTTCAGCACCATCAGCACGGCCATATCGGTTTGCGGGCCGCCTATGCCGAGCTGCACGCCATACACGAGGCCGTAAAGCGAATGCGCGGCGTCGAGATCGCCCGACAACAGCTTGTCGCGTATCGCGGCCCACGACGGCTGCTTCAGCAGTTCGATCGTCAGTCCGTGCGCATGGCCGAATTCGAGCAGCTTCGCCGCGACCAGCGGCGCGGCATCGCTGAGCGCGACGAACCCGAGGCGCAAGTGCGTCTTCTCGAGCTTGCCGGATTCGTCGGAGGAAGAGGTGTAGGCAGGTGAGTTCATGGGCAACGCATCAATCTGGCAAGTCGGCTGCGGCGACGATCTGGCGCGCGACTTCGGCGAGCTTCACGCCCTGGTTCATCGCGCGCTTGCGCATCGTCGCGTAGGCGGCATGTTCGGTCATCTTTTGAGAATCCATCAGCATCCGCTTCGCGCGGTCGATCAGCTTGCGCTCGGCCAGTTCGTTCTCGGCCTGCGCGAGCCGCTCGCGCAGTTGCGATTCCTGCGCGAAACGCGCCAGCGCCACTTCAAGGATCGGCGCGAGGCGTTCCGTCGCCAGACCTTCGACGAGATACGCCGTCACGCCCGCGCCGACGGCGTCGCGTATCAGTTGCTGATTCGCGTCGTTGCTGAACATCAGCACCGGGCGCGGCGCCGTCGCGTTCATCACGGCCAGCTGTTCGAGCGTGTCGCGCGAAGGCGATTCCGTGTCGACGATGATCACGTCGGGTCGTTCGCTCTCGACAGCTTTGTGCAACGCTTGCGGCGACGCCGTGGCGGCGAGCATCTCGTAGCCGAGCCGCGCAAGCGTATCGCGCAACTCGCCGATCGGCTTGTCGGTATCGGTTACGAGCAAAACACGCAGCATGGATTGCCCGGTATGGAGTAGGGGGAGTTACGCAGCTTCATTCGTCGGATTGCGGGTTCTGCATTGCGCTTCGCGGCGGACTGTTGACCTGTCGGAAAGCATGCAGTAACACTGCAACTTGTATGCCATCAATCGACAATCGCTGTCACGTTTGCTGCGCACAGCTTCGAGCCGTCAGGGCAGCATGCCGCCGTTGCACCGTGGCAGTGCGTGCTCCGGTGTGCTGCACCTGTTTGGCGCGAAGAAGTGAATGCGGAGCCAGTCGTGAATGACCGGCTCGCGTAGAGCGCTTACCGCGCGCCGAGCCAGCGCGCGTAACTGTGCGGCGAGAAAGCGAAGGTCAAGGCGATCATCGCGGCGATGCAAGCCGCGAGCATGATCCACGCGGCCGTGAAGCTGCCCGTCAGGTCGCGCAAGCGTCCGGCGATGATCGGCGAGATCGCCGCCACGATGAAACCGACGCCCTGCACGAACGCAACGAGCCTTCCGGCGAGTCGATGATCGTCGGCATGATCGAGTGCCGTCACGAGCGTCAGCGAGAACGTGCCGCCGAGTCCCGCGCCTGCAATCGCGACCCACGCGAGCGGCAACGCATCCGGATACGCAAGCAGCCCGACTATGCCGATGAGTTGCGCGGACAGGCCGGCGACGAGCCACGGCCGGCGGTCGCGGAACGACGCTGCCGCGAGCGGCAGCAGCAGCGCCGACGCGGCCTGGAAGACGGTCATCGCGGCGAGCAGCGAGCCGCTGTGTGCAACGCTCGCGCCGCGCTGCTGGTAGTAAGCGGGCAGCCACGCAACCAGCGTGGTGTAGCCGCCATTGACGAGGCCGAAGTGCAGGCCCAAGGCCCATGCGCGGCGCTTCTTCCAGATCGGCACAGGCGGGTGCGTCGGGATCGCCGCAAGGTGTGCGGAGGCTCGTCCATCGAACGCCGATGCACGCCGTTGCAACGCGAGCCAGCACGCGCAGGCGAGCGCGGCAGGCACGGCCCACATCGCGAGGCCCGCGTGCCACGAACCGGATGCTTTCGCGACATAGGGGCTCAGACTCGCGCCCAGCCCGCCGCCACCCATGATCGACGCGGAGAACAGGCCCATCGCAAGCGGCACGCGTGCATGAAAGCGCTGCTTCATCACGCCCGGCAGCAGCGCCTGAATGACGGCGACGCCCATGCCCGCCACGAGCGCCGTCATCAGCAACGCCGTGCCGCTCGACGCCGCCAGCCGCGCGCTGCACGCGACGGCAATCGCCAGCAGCCCCAGCGCGACGCCGCGCGCTTCGCCGGCCACGCGCGTCAGCAGGCCGGCGCCGAACGCGCCGAATCCCATCGCGACGACGGGCAGGCTCGTCAGCAGCGAGGCGCCCGAGAAACTGAGGCCCGTGGCCGCGCGGATCGTCCCCATCAACGGGCTCACGGACGTCAGCAGCGGCCGCAAATTGACGCCGATCGCGACGATGACCGCGAGCCAGAGCCCGTCCTGCCACGATAAAGCCGAGGATGTCGTGCGACGCGCAATGCGCGGGGAATCGATGCCGGGAGTCTGGTTCACGGGGTGTCCTGCGGATGGATCGAAAGCTTTTGGTTAACCATAATAACGTAAAATGGTTAACCATTCGATGGGAATCCGCTATCGCCGGTATTTGGAGGATGCTGTCGACGCTTCATGCGTACAAGGCCGCGCGCCGCTAAAATACGGCCGCCGCCGCAACCTTCTCAATCGCAAAACATGGCCACACGCCCGAACACACCGCCGCCCGCTTCGGAAGAAGACAACGTCGAGGACCGCATCTACGCGTCGATTACCACGGCGCTGCTCGAAGGCCGCCTGCGCCCGGGCGCGCAGCTCGTCGAGCGCGATCTCGCGGCCGCGTTCAACTGCACGCGCGGCGCGCTGCGCAAGGTGTTGGCGCGGCTCGGGTTCGAAGGCAAGCTGGTGCTGGAAGCGAATCGCGGCGCGTTCGTGCCGGCGCCATCGGAAGAGGATGTGCGGCAGGTTTATCGCGCGCGGCAAATCGTCGAGGCGGGCATCGTGACCGCGCTATGCGGCGCGCTGACGTCGCAGGACAGGCGTGTGCTGAAGGCGCATATCGCCAGCGAGAAAAAGGCGCTGAAGGATGGGCGCGTCGATGAGCAGGTGCGGCTCGCGGGGCACTTTCATGTGCTGCTGACGCAGATTGCGGGGAGCGCGGAGTTGCAGGGCTTCGTCGCGCAACTGGTCGCGAAGACGGAGCTGTACAAGGCGCTTTACGACCCTTCGAAAGGCACGACATGCTCCGCCGACGAACACGCGCAGCTCATCGAGGCTCTGGATGATGGTGACTTGAGCGCGGCGCTCGAAGCGATGCGCGCGCATCTCGCGGAACTGGAAGAGCGCGTCGTGACGCGCATGCAGACCAGTGCGAGCGACGATCCGCGTGCGGTGTTTCGCGGATGAATCGATCGGCATGCGTTGCACATGCCGCATCTTTTGCTGTGATCGACGACTGCCCTGTACGTCGATTCACGATTGCGTCGCGCCGGTTTCAGGCGCGGGACGCTTCAGTGGATTGCCGCTACATTAGCGGCGGCGCATTGGTGCGCTACGCGGGCCGCTGCTACGTTCGTCCTTGTGACGGAAATTGATGCGCCCTTTGGTCAGGTCATAGACCGACAGTTCGAGCGTGACGCGGTCGCCCGCGAGGATACGGATGTGATTCTTGCGCATGCGTCCCGACGCGTACGCGCCCACGACCACGCCGTTATCCAGCGTGACGCGATAGCGGCTATCGGGTAGTACTTCGTCGACGATGCCGTCCAGTTCAAGCAGTTCTTCTTTCGCCATGCATTACTCCTGGTCGATGAGGGAAGGGTGCCGCGCGTGCCGCGCAGCGTAACTTTTGCGCGGCAGCGCGAAGGCTGCCGCGGCGATGCGGTGAGACAGTAATACGCGCCTTTTGCGGCGCGCGTGTGATCAGAGATCGGAGACGGTCTGTCCGTCAATCCGGCCGTCGATCACTTGTGCTGCATGCTCCATGCAGGCCATGCGTGCCTTGCCCGCGCCTTCGAACGGACGGAAATACGACAGGCGGAACACGCGGCCATCGGCGGCGGCGTTCGCGCCGACGCGGCAGATGCGTACCGACGCGTCGTAGCCGCTGTCGATCGAATTGCGGTGCGCCACGCCGTTCGCCGTGCGGCGCGGATAGATCAGCGGATGAATTTCGTAGCCCTTGTAGGTCTTGGTGCCTTGAGTCGTCATATACAAAGTCCTGTGATGCGGCTGCCGGCGCGCGTCACTGCAACGGGCAGGCGCGGCGAATAGGCAGCGGGCGGCGCAGCGCCATCGGGCGCGCCGCAATGGAAAAAGTCTCGCGCGAGCCGTATGCGCTGGCTCGAACGCAACCGCGATCAACGCGGAACGGATGGAGAAAAATACGCTGATGCCGCGCGGGCAACGAACGTAGCGAATGTCACCCCGTCGGGTTCAGGCGTGCAGCGCGTGGCCGGAGTGACGAAGACCGCCGGGTTGCCGCTGCATGATGTTGCGCGATAACGGGACGGCTGGGATGCAATGCAACGCGGCGAAGACGTTGACGCGTTACGGTGAAGAAGTTGACGGGTGGTGCGGGCAGAGCGCTGCGTTAAATATATTATGCCCTAAAAACAGGGCTTTGGGTAGCAGAAACTTTCCCTCCACCGCTTTCGTGGAGCATGCTCGTCTGGCGCGCGGCGCCCGTGCATGGCCGCTGCTCGAGCTCAGTCCGTCGTCTGCGTCAGGCGTTTTTGCAGCTCCCGGCTGGCGGCGAGCGGTATGCGCGCGTCGTCCCACTTCGCGAGCCATTCGACTTCCTTCGACGTGAAAACCTGGCCATGGTTGCGCAGCGCGTACTGCAGCGAATCGATGATGTGATTGCGGATGATCTCGGGCGTGCGTGCATCGTCGAGCACGGTACGAAACGCTTCGAGCGTAGCCATCGGTTGCCTCTTTTCAGTGAAAGCTGGTGAAAGACCTGACTCTTATCGCACATCAAAAAACCCGGTGCCACGCGGTCAAAATTCACGTCGCTTCACCTCAGCGGGCCGTGCTGGGTATGCGCTTTGCAACGCGCATAAGGCTCCATGAGGCCCGCCATTCCAGACGACACGAGGTTCACCATGACACTCAGAACAATCGCGCCGCTCGCGCTATGGACCGTCGCGCAACTGGCGATCGCGGCAACGGGCGATGCGTCCTGCGGCGTGCTGGCGGCCGCGGGTGGCGGGGCTGGCGTGTCGGGAGCGTCGGGGGCATCGAGCGTGTCGGCCGCGAGCGGCTTCGCGTTGCGCGACGGCGAGCCCGTCGATTTCATCGCGGGCGGCAAAACGGTTCCCGGCACGCTGCATGTGTTGAAGGACGACGGCATCTATCGCGCGTATTGGCAGCCGCAAGGCCGCCCCGAGCGCTACGTACTCGCGAACGCGGGAACGGATGCCGTGCGCCTGATCGCGACGCCGGCGCAGGGCACGCCCGCCACCGATGGCATGCCGGGCACGACGCTCAATCCGCAGCAGGTGTTGTCGTGTCCGACGCTGTGAGCGCGCGTGGGCGTCTCAGGTTTGACGGTCAGGCGGCGGGCCACCACGCCCAGCCGCGCTCGCTACGTTGCAGCTCGACGACGGAAAGGGGCGGAACCTCGATGCGCGCGAATGTCGCGGACGGCGCTTGCAGCACATGCATGAGCGCCGCGCGGATCACGCTCGCATGGGTGACGGCGATGACCGTGCCGCGATGCTCGAACGCATCGAGCCAGCCGCCGACGCGCAAGGTCAGCGCATCGAACGATTCGCCGCCATGCGGCGCGGATGACGGATCGCGCGTCCACGTGTCGAGCGCGTCCGTTTCTTCGTTTGCCACGTCGAGCAAACGGCGGCCACGCCAGCGGCCGAAATCGGCATCGGCGAGATCCGGCACGGTCGTCGCCACGAGTCCAAGTGCCTGCGCCGTTTCCAGCGCGCACGCAGCGGGGCTGCTGAGCGCGGCATCGGCGTTCAGCAGGGCGGCATGCGATGCGCGGAACGCGGTCACTTCTTCGGCCGCGCGCGCATCGAGGGGATCGTCGGCGGGGAACGTGCCCTTACGCTGCGCGGCCGTCGCCGGGTGGCTGATCAACAACAGGCGTGTGCGCATCGAAGGCCTTGGGTCCGGGAAATGGGAAGAAAGAAGAGAGCGTTCCGCAGTTTAGCCGTAGAATAGTCGCCACTCGAAGCGCGGAAGCCGGTGCAAGCCCGGCGCGGTCGCGCCACTGTAATCGGCAGCAAATGCGTACACAACAGGCTGTACACAAGCCGGAAGCCAGACCCAAGCTTCGACCTCTCTTATCATTCGACTATCGGGGCGCGTAACCCCCAGGAGATGTCCGTCATGAACGACGCTGTTCTCGACCAGGCCGGTCAGACCGATCAACCCGCTATCACCCCAATCCCGCTGCGCGAGCTGATGCCGTGGATCGTCTTCGGCGGTCTGCTGATGCTGCTTGCGCTCTATTTCGTCGGTGCCGAAGAAGGCGCGACGTCGCTGATTCCCGGCATGTACGTGCATGAATTCGTGCATGACGGCCGTCATCTGCTCGGCTTTCCTTGCCACTGATCGCGTAAGGGAGTCATCACCATGGTTGGTAAGTTATTGATGCGAGGGATGCTCGCAGGCATTGTCGCGGGTCTGCTCACGTTCGCGTTCGCGCGGGTCGCAGGCGAGCCGCTCGTCGATACGGCAATCTCGTTCGAAGAAAAGATGCAGGCCGCGCACGATCACGGCGACGCGAGCGGCGGTCACGATCACGAAGAGGAACTCGTCAGCCGCGGCACCCAGGCGGGCCTCGGTCTGCTGACGGGCGTCGTCGCGTATGGCATGGCGTTCGGCGGGCTGTTCGCGCTGACGTTCGCGTATCTGCACGGACGCGTCGGCCGGCTCGGCGCGCGTGCGTTGTCGGCGTGGCTCGCGGTGGGCGCCTATGTCGCCGTCGTGCTGGTGCCGACCATCAAGTACCCTGCGAATCCGCCTTCTGTCGGCGATCCGGATACGATCGGCATGCGCACCGGGCTGTTCTTCCTGATGATCGTCACGTCGCTCGTCGTGGCGGTGTTCTCGATGAAAGTCCGCAAGCACCTGATACCGCGGCTCGGGCTGTGGAACGCGTCGATCGTGGGTGGCATCGTGTTCTTCGCGATCATCAGCGCGATCCAGATCGCGCTGCCGACGGTCAACGAAGTGCCCGAAGCGTTCCCGGCCGTCGTGCTGTGGAAGTTCCGCTTCACGGCGCTCGGCATGCAGGCAATCATGTGGGCCACGATCGGCCTGCTGTTCGGCGCGCTGGTCGAGCGCAGCGAACGCATCGCGCGCGCGTCGGCTGCAGCGGCGCGCAACTCGGCTTATCTGTAACGCTGCTTTCCCGCGCCTGCGCTCGAATGCGCAGGCGCGCGGTTCTCTTCTTCATTTCGTTCAGTTCGCCGCTTCCCGGCAATTTCCAGAAACCGCGCCAGACATGGGTTGCGGTTCAATGGCGACCAGACGAGCATCTGCGAAATCGTCGGCGCGTCGGCGAGTGGTCTGAACACGACGCCCGCCAGTTGCGCCTTGCGCATCGACTCCGGCACCAGCGCGATCCCGACGCCTTCGTCGACGAGACTCAACACCGTCTGCTGCAACTGCACCTCGAAGCGCACGTCGGGCGCGAAACCGCCCTGCGCGCAATGATCGACGATGGTCGCGCGCAGACTCGGCGACACGGCTTGCGACGCCATCACAAACGGCTCGTGCGCGAGCTGCCCGATTTTCAATTGACGCGCGCGAGCGGATGCTCGCGCGACAGCGCGACGCACAGCGGCTCGGTGAAGATCGCGCGGGTATCGAGATCTTTGCTTTGAGCGCCCGGAAACATGATCGCGGCGTCGATCTGACCACTCAGAACCTGCGACGCCAGATCGTTCGATACGACTTCGCGCAGGTTCAGCGTTACGTCGGGCCAGGCATCGCCGTACGCGCGGGCATAGCTGGGCAGCACGCTGTACGCGGCGCACATCGTGAAGCCGATGGTCAACTGGCCGCTGTCGCCGATGGCCGCCGCGCGAGCATTTTTCTCCGCCTGCTCGATCGACGCGAGAATCGCCTTCGCGTCCTGATAAAAGCGCTCGCCCGCTGCCGTGAGCACGACGCTGCGCGGATTGCGCTCGATCAGCGTGACGCCGAGCGACGCTTCGAGCGCGGCCAGTTGCCGGCTCAGTGGTGGTTGCGACAGATTCAGCCGCGCGGCCGCGCGCCCGAAATGGCGCGTTTCGGCGAGCGTGACGAAGTAGCGAAGCGGCTTGACGTCGAGCATGATGCAAAAAAAGTATCGTCGCAGGTTTGATTCGGCATTGGATTGTATAGGTGTAAACGCTTACCCTTGCGCGTTTCTGTCGTCTTTACCTTCGGTGCCGCAACTTCATGCTGTCTACGCTCGAAATCCTGCTGCCTGTCTTCGCGCTGATCTTCGCGGGCTTTTTCTGCCGCCGCCGCAATCTGCTCGGCCCCACGGCCGCTTCCGAACTGAACCGCTTCGTCGTGTGGCTCGCGCTGCCCGCGCTGCTGTTCGACACGATGGCCCATTCGACCTGGCATCAGCTCGATCAGCCGGCCTTCATCGCGACGTTCTCGATTGCCTGCGCAGGCGTGTTCGTGGTCGTGCTGCTGGCGCGGCTCGCGAGCGGAAGGCATCTTGCCGATGCGAGCGTCGACGCGATTGCCGCGTCGTATCCGAACACGGGCTACATCGGCTTTCCGCTCGGGCTGCTCGCGTTCGGCAACGCGAGCCTCACGCCGACCACCATCGCGACGATCATCGTCGCCTGTGTGCTGTTCGCGCTCGCGATCGTGCTGATCGAGATCGGCTTGCAGACCGAGCGCACGCCGCACAAGCTCGGCGCGAAAGTGGTGTGGCGGCTGTTGAGGAATCCGCTGATCGCGTCGCCGATCCTCGGTGTGCTGGCGGCGAGCGCGGATGTGACGCTGCCGCATAGCGTCGAGACATTCCTGAAACTGCTGAGCGGCGCGGCAAGCCCGTGCGCGCTGGTGAGCCTCGGACTGTTCCTCGCGGAAAAGCGCACGCCGGCGGAGGAAGCGGCCGAGCCGGTCACGTCGTTCGTGCTGACGGCCATCAAACTGATCGCGCAGCCTGCGCTCGCATGGTGGATCGCCGCGCGCGTGTTCGCGCTGCCCGGGCCGATGGTCGACATGGCCGTGCTGCTCGCCGCGCTGCCGACGGGCACAGGCCCTTACATGCTTGCCGAGTTCTATGAGCGCGAGGCGCACATCACGTCGCAGACCATTTTGCTGTCGACGCTCGGCTCGCTCGTTTCGCTGTCGCTGCTGCTGTTCTATATGCACGCGCCGGGGTAATGACGGCCAGTTGATCCGTTGTCGCGGGCTCGCAACGCGCGCTGAATGAGCAGTGGTCTGCTCATTTTTTTCGCCTTACACTCGCTTGAAGTTCCATATAAGGATATGTGTTTTATATATGGAACAAAAGCGACCGAAATATCGGCGAAAAACAGGCAGACAGCTAGAGACCAGACAACATGAAAAGCTTGACCATCAACGCCCGGATCGCGACGACGATCGCGTTCCTCGGCGTGCTGCTGATCGCGACGGGCGCGCTCGGCATCTTCGGCATGGCGAAAAGCAACCAGGCGCAGCGCGACGGGTATGAGGTGAATTTCGCGTCGGTGGTTGCGCTGGGACGCTCGGGGACGGCGATGTCGCGGGCGCGCTTCGGCCTCGACTGGGCGATGAGCAATCCGCACTCGCCGCAGCTCGGCGAGCAGTTGAACCGCGCGAAGCGTCTGCTCGGCGACTCCGACAAGGCATGGGCCGAATTCCGCGCGTTGCCGAAGACGCCCGAATTGCAAAGCCTCACCGACGATCTCGACGCCAAACGCACGGCTGTCTTGCGCGACGGCATCGACCAGTTGATCCAGGCGATCGGCAGCGGCGACACGAGCTGGATGGATGAGAGCCGCGTGAATCATCTGATCGGCCTGTATTCGGCGATGAACGCGAGCCAGGGCGCGCTAGAAAAGTATCTCGACGATGCCGCGCAGGCCGACGCCGACCATTCTTCCGCGACGTTCCGGACGCTGCTGACGGCGTGCATCGCGAGCATTGGCGTCGGGCTGGGTGTCGCGTTCCTCAGTTGGCGAGCGTTGCGTCGCGCAATCATGTCGCCGATGCGCGACGCGCTCGGCCAGTTCGACGCGATCGCATCGGGCGAATTGCGCACGCGCGTCGATATCCGTTCCGAGGACGAAATGGGGACGCTGCTGCACGGCCTCGCGACGATGCAGGACAAACTCGGCGCGACGATCACGACGGTGCGCAAGGGTTCCGATTCGATCGCGGCCGCGACGCAGCAGATCGCGGCGGGCAATCTCGATCTGTCGCAGCGCACGGAGGAGCAGGCCGCGTCGCTCGAACAGACGGCTGCGGCGATGGACGAACTGACGTCGACCGTGCAACTGAACGCCGAGAACGCGCAGCACGCGAGCAAGCTGGCTGAGGACGCATCGTCGATGACGGCGCATGGGCGGGAAGCCGTCGGCAGCCTCGTCGAGACGATGCATCTGATCGACGCCGGTTCGTCGAAGATGACGGGCATCATCACGGCGATCGAAGGGATCGCGTTTCAGACCAATATTCTGGCGTTGAACGCGGCCGTCGAGGCGGCGCGCGCGGGCGAGGAAGGGCGCGGTTTTGCCGTCGTCGCGGGCGAGGTGCGCAGTCTCGCGCAACGGTCCGCTGCTGCGGCGAAAGAGATCGGCTTGCTGATCGCGGATTCGACGGCGCGTGTCGCGCATGGGGCGCAGATTGCGACGGGGGCGGGCGATACCATTCGCGGTATCGAGACCGCGATTTCTCGGGTGGCGAAGATTGTTGGCGAGATTGCGACGGCGTCGCAGCAGCAAAGTGATGGCATCAAGGAGGTGAGCCTCGCCGTTACGCAGATGGATGAAGTGACGCAGCAGAACGCGGCGCTGGTCGAGGAGAACGCGGCGACGGCGGCCGCGCTGGCGGATGAGGCGAAACGGTTGAGTGAGTTGACGGCGGCGTTTAGGGTAGAGGTGGGGTGAAGGCTAATATGTGGTGTGCTCGTGGTTTCGTTGGCATCCGCGATTTGTTAGCGTGCTTCAAGCGTCGCCCCTGTGCGGGGCGGCACCTACTTTTCTTTGCCGCCGCAAAGAAAAGTAGGCAAAAGAAAGCGGCTAACACCGCCAATCCTTGTGTTTGCCTGAGGGCCCCTACAGGGTCTTACGCTTCACACGGCAGCCTTTCTGTTTGCGTGCGTTGCCAACGCTTCGAATGAATGCCTCACCCGCTTCACACACCCACAAGAGCTAGCGGCAGCGAATGGTATGTGCCGCCCAGGTGGCAAACTGTGTGTAGGTCATCGCGGCGTATAGCCTGGCGCTCTTACAGGGTGGAACGCGCGCGCTATCGGTCCGAAGTGAGGCGTATGTCGGTCTACGGCCGACACACAGTTTGCCACCTGGGCGGCCGTGGACTACCTGGCACGGCATGATGCAACGCGGGTGCGTGAAGCGGGTGAGGCGCAGCGCAAGAGCGCTGGCAACGAACGTGGGTCACGTGGTTGCCGTGCGAAGCGTAAGAACCTGTGGGGGCCCTCAGGCAAAAACAAGAGTTGGCGGTGTTAGCCGCTTTCTTTTGCCTACTTTTCTTTGCGGCGGCAAAGAAAAGTAGGTGCCGCCCCGCACAGGGGCGACGCGTGAAGCACGCTAACAAATCGCGGATGCCAGCGAAAACCCATAAAAACCAAACCGCCCGCGCCACGAAGGCAAATCGCGGATGCCAGCAAAAAACCACAACGCGGATACCGACGCAAAGGCCGAAGCACCAAAACCGAACCGCCCCCTCACCCAAACCGTTCCACCCGAAACGGCCTCGGATCGGCAAACGGCGTCTCCCCAGTCATCATCTCAGCGAGCAGCCGCCCGGTAACAGGCCCAAGCGTCAGCCCATGATGGTTATGCCCAAACGCGAACCACAACCCACGATGACGCGGCGCCGGCCCGATCACAGGCCGCATATCCGGCGTACAAGGCCGCATCCCCAGCCACGGCTTGTCATCAACGCGCTCACCCAGCCCAAACGTCACACGCGCTAGCGGCTCGACGCGTTCAAGCTGAATGCCCGTCGGCGGCGCACCGCGCTCCGCAATCTCGACGCCCGTCGTCAGCCGCAGGCGATTGCCTTCCATCGGCGCGATCACATACCCGCGCTCCGTATCGACGATAGGCACGGACAGCATCTGCCGCGCCGGCCGATAGTGCATGTGATAGCCACGCTTAGCGCGCAGCGGAATGCGATAACCGAGCGGCTCGAACACGGTATCGGACCACGGCCCAAGCGCGAGCACGACTTCTTTCGCGCTGAGCGTGCCGTGTTGCGTCTCGACAGTCCACGCATCGCCCGATGAACGCAAGCTCGCCGCATCGCCAGTGACGAAGGTCCCGCCGTTCGCTTCAAAAAGCCGCGCATAGCCTTTCACCAGCGCGCCCGGATTCAGCACGCTCTTCGGGTCCTTCCAGTGAATCGCGCCGCAGATGCCTTCGCCCACCGACGGTTCTTGCACATGCAGCGCAGCCGCATCGAGTACGCTCACGTGCAGTCCATGTTCGCGGATCGCGTCTTCCGATGCTCTCGCTTCGCTGTCGAACGCGGCGCGCGTGCGGAACGCCTCGATCCAGCCGCCGTCATGCACGAGCTCGCCGACACCCGCGCGCGCGATCAGCTTGTCATGTTCATCGACACATGCGGCGATCAACGGCATCAGATCGCGCGCGGCAGTGGCGAGCCGCTGCGGCGACGATTCCCACCAGAAACGCGCGAGCCACGCCGCGTAAGCGGGCAGCGCCTTGTAGTCCCAGTAGAGATCGGTCGACTGGTTGCGCGCGTAGCGCAGCAGCGTGCCAAGCTTGCGCGGAAAGCCGTACGGCACGAGCGACGAGCGCTCGATCAGCCCGGCGTTGCCGAAGCTCGTCTCCTCGCCGGGTGCGCGCCGGTCGACCAGCGCGACGCGCCGCCCGCGATCCTGCAGATGCAATGCCGACGACACGCCGACGATGCCCGCGCCCAGCACGATGACGTCGAAATCCATAACGTTTGAAATGATGTTGAGTAATGCGTCAGAAGCGCAACGAGCGCGTGTCGCCACGCGCTCGCGCATAGAGTCGACGGGGCCGCCTTATGCGGCCAGCTTCGGCTCAGCAGCGTATCACTTCGCGATGATGTCGCGCTTGAAGTACTTCTGCGACAGCGCCGTCAGCGTGCCGTCCTTCTTCAGTTCGGCGAGCGCGGCATCGACTTTCGCCTGCAGTGCCTTGTCGCCCTTGCGCAGACCGAAGCCCGTGCCTTCGCCGAGCGTCGACGAATCTTTCAGCGGCTCTCCGACCATGTCGAAGCCCGCGCCCGCCGGCTTGCTCAGGAAACCATCTTGTGCCGTCTGCGCTTCCTGCACGGCGGCGTCCAGACGTCCCGCAGCGAGGTCCGCGTACACCTGATCCTGGTCCTGATACGACACGATCTGCACGCCCGCATTCGCCCAGTGCTTCTTCAGGAAGTCTTCCTGCGACGAGCCTTGCAGCACGCCGACGTGCTTGCCTTGCAGGCTCTTCACATCCGGCAGCAGATTGGAGCCGCGCTTCGCGATCATCACGATGGGCACGACGTAAATGGGCGGCGTAAACGCGATGCTTTCCTTGCGTTTGGACGTGATGTTCATCGCCGAGTTGATCACGTCGAACTTGCGCGCCTGCAACGCCGGAATCAGCCCGTCGAATGCGTTCTCGACCCACACGCATTTCACCTTCATCTTCGCGCAGACCGCGTTGCCGACGTCCACGTCGAAGCCTTCGAGCTGGCCCGACGCGGTCTTGCTTTCGAACGGAGGGTAGGCGGCTTCGATGCCGAAGCGCAACGTGTCGGACGATTGCGCACAGGCGGCGCCCGCCGTCACGGCAAGGACGGCGGCGGCGAAGGAGAGCTTCAGGTTCATGACGGTTCCTGTCGTTGATGATCGGACCACACGCGACTAGCGGCGGCGCAGTTGAAATATAGACTGAAAGTCCAGTATGGACTATAGGGAATACGATAGTCCAGTGATCAAAAATACCGTTCTGTTTGTTCCGGAGCCTTGCACAGAAAGGGTGAGAGCCGCGAAAAGTCTATCTATACGGGTCACCTTGCGCACGTTGCACACGTCCAAAACGAGACTTTTCTGTCCAAATTGGCAAAGTCTCAAGTAGACTATAAGTCTACGTTTCGGTCGGATCGTCGATCGGAAAGGAATTGCAATTGACGCATCACGCGTCGCCTGAGGAGATGATTTCGATGATGACCGCCTTGCCACTCGCCGTTGACGAACAGGCCGTCCGTGCCGCGCTGCCCGCGCTCGACGTGCGCCGCGCGCTGACCGCGATGTTTCGCGCGCTCGCTTCCGCCGAGGCGGTACAACCGCCGCAAACGCTGACGCTGTTCCCGAACGGCGCCGGCGACTTCATTACCTATCTTGGCGTACTCGCCGACGCGAAGGTGTTCGGCGCGAAGCTGTCGCCGTATATCGTGACGGGTGGCAAGCCGGTGATCACGGCCTGGACCGCGCTGATGTCGATGGAAACGGGTCAGCCGCTGATGTGGTGCGACGCGGGTCTGCTTACCACCGAGCGCACGGCGGGCACCACGGCGCTCGCCGTCGACCAGCTTGCGCGCACCGATGCGAAGCGGCTTGCGATCATCGGCGCAGGCGCGGTCGGCCTCGCGCATCTGCGGCATGTCGCGCCGCTGCGCGCGTGGGAATCGATTCGCGTGTATTCGCCCGATCTCGCCGCCAGCGACGCGAAGCGCGCCGCCGTCCAGGCCGTCGATGCGCGCGCCGAAGCCAGCGCGAGTATCGAAGCGTGCGTGAAGGAGGCGGACGTGGTGATGCTGTGTACATCGTCGGGCACGCCCGTGCTGCCGCGCCACGCGCTGACGAAGCCCGCGCTCATCACGTCGATCAGCACGAATGCCGTGAACGCGCACGAAATCGATCCGGCCTGGCTGCCGGAGATGGACGTCTACTGCGACTATCGCGCGACGACGCCCGCGAGCGCCGGTGAGATGAAGCTCGCCGCGCAGCACGGCTGGTCGCCGCAGAAAGTGAAGGGCGATCTGCCGTCGCTGCTGGCGGGCACGTGCGAGAAGCCCGCGTACGCGCGGCACGCGTTCTTCCGCTCGATCGGCCTCGGCCTCGAAGACGTCGCGATCGCCAGCGAGCTTTACCGCCATCTGACGGATCGTGGAGACCAGGCACAATAGCTACAATGGCGATCAGCCGCCGCTGCGGGTCGAGCGTAACAACCGCAGCGGCATCATGAATACCCCGCGAAGACTGCCCCTGCCCGCCGATGCGCAAGAAGAATACGTCCCCCGTCAAGGATCTGCTGCTGACCCGCTATGCGCCCATCGCGGACGGCATCGCCGCACTGTTCTTCCCGTACGCGGAAGTCGTGATCCACGATCTGCATGATCAGACCGTGCTGTATCTCGCGAACAATCTGTCGAAGCGGGAAATCGGCGACGATTCCGCACTCGAGGAAACCGAGCATTCGGCGCGCGAGCGCGTGATCGGCCCGTACGAGAAGCTCAACTGGGACGGCCGCCGGATGCGCTGCGTCAGCAACGTGCTGTTCGACGACAACGGCCAGCCAGCGGGCATGCTGTGCATCAATTTCAACATCGCCGTGTTCGACGACGTGCGCTCGACGCTCGATCTGTTCATCAAGGGCGCGGGCGTCGTTGCGCAGCCGGAAGAGCTGTTCCGCGACGACTGGCAGGAGCGTATCAACACGTTCCTGCATGGGTGGCTGCGCGAGCGGCAGATCGGTCTCAACGGACTCACGCGCGAGCACCGGCGCGAACTGGTCGAAGCGCTCTATGCGGAAGGCGCGTTTCGCGGCAAAAGCTCGGCGAACTATGTCGCGAACGTGCTTGGCATGGGGCGTGCAACAGTCTATAAGCACCTGAAGCAGATGAAAGAGGGCGCGAGCTGACGCATGCGGCTGCGTGCCGCTCGCGCTGCTTTGTCCAATCATGCATCAGGGAGGAAGCGACTGTGACCGTACGTTATCGACACTACAAGGGCGGCATTTACGAGTTCATCTGCGAGGCGACGCTCGAATCGGACCCGAGCGTCACGATGATCGTCTATCGCGCCGACAACGGCACCATCTGGACGCGGCCGGCGTCGGTATTCTTCGAGATGATCGAGCACGAAGGGCAGACCGTGCCGCGTTTTGCACCCATCAACTAGCGCCGATCGACTAGAAGCGCCTGATGGGCGGCGTAGTCGGCGCGGATGGAATGTCGGTGGCGTCGGGCGCGTCGAGCACGAGATCGCTCTGCGCGACGGCCACGCACGGCAGGATATAGCCCTGTGCCTTTTCTTCGGCGCTGACGCCGGGCCATTCGACCGTGTAGCGCACGCTGCCTGATTCCAGCTTGCACAGGCATGTCCTGCAGGTGCCGTTGCGGCACATGCGCGGCAGATGCAGATTCGCGAAACCCGCGGCTTCGAGAACGGTGAGCGATTCGGGTGCATCGAACGTGCGGCCGAGCGGCTCGACACGCACCGTGAAGGTCCGCTCTTCATTCGATTCATGCAGCGGCTCGCTGCGGGATGGTTCTTCGCTGGACATCGCACTCACGAAATGGATACGCCGAGAAGCCGCCCGACGCCGAACGTAAAGGCGGCCGCGATCAACCCGATCACGATCTGACGGAAGGCCGAGAACGCGGCGCCGCGTCCGTTGAAGAGCGACGTGAAGACGCCGACCGCGGCGAGGCCGAATGCGCTCAACGCGACGCACTGCGCGATGGCCGCTGTGCCGTGCGTCCAAAGAAAGGGCATCGCCGGAAAAATCGCGCCCAGCGAGAACAGACAGAACGACACGCCCGCTGCCGTCCACGGATTGCCGCCCAGTTCCGCCGGATCGAGGCCGAGTTCTTCGCGCGTCAGCGTGTCGAGCGCTTTTTGCTTGTCGCGCATGATCTGCGCGGCGACGCGCTTCGCTTCGTCGGCATCGATTCCCTTCGACTGGTAGATCAGCGCCAGTTCGTGCTGCTCGGCTTCGGGCGTGTGCTCGATTTCGTCGGCCTCTTTCGCGATCTGCGTGCGCGCGAGTTCGCGCGCATTCGTCACCGACAGCCACTCGCCGAGCGCCATCGAGCACGCGCCCGCGATCAGCCCGGCCAGCCCCGTCAGCAGGATTGCCTTGTTGCCCGTGCCCGCGCCCGCGACGCCCATGATCAGACAGAAGTTCGACACCAGACCGTCGTTCGCGCCGAGCACGGCGGCGCGCAGGTCGTTGCCCGACGTCACGTTCCTGTGCCACGACTCGGCGGCCGCGATCTGCGCGCCTTTCGACGGCGGTGCTTTCTGAGCTTTAACGTCGGCGACCATCTGTTGCATCACGGCGGCGTGATGCTGCTCGTCCTTCGATAGCTGCGCGGCGTCGGGCTGGTTCGCGTACTTGTCGCGGTCCGCATACTCGGCGGCGGCGAGCGACGGCAGCACGAATTTCGGCCCGAACGTATGAATCAGGCCGCGCATCAGATGCGTCTTGACGCTGTGGCGGTGCGGCGGCACGCGCGCGCCGTTAGCGTGCAGCTTGTCCGCCCAGAGGTTCGCATGCACGCGCTCCGCGCTCGCGAGTTGCGTGAACAGCGTGCGGCGCTGCGGATCTTTTTCGACGCGCGACAGCGTTTCGTACAGCGCGGCGCTGTCGAGTTCGTCGGCGAGATTCGTGCGATAGCGTTTGAGTTCGTGCCGGGTGGCCATCCGTCGATGCGCGACCGGAGTCGGTCGGTATTGGTGGGGTCAGGACGAAGCTTAACGCAGCGCGGGTCGGCGCGCTGCGGCAGGGGGGCGGAAGGGGCGTTCAGTGGGTCGTGCGGATGCGCATGTAGCGGTACACCGTGTTGCGCGCGAGACCAAGCTCACGCGCGGCCGCCGAAATGTTGCCGTTGTTGCGCGCGAGCGTCTGCTCGATCAGCGTCGCCTGCAACTCTTCCATGCGCGCGGGCGGCGACGGTGCGGACGGCGCGGACGACTCGACGGCAGGCGGCGCACGCAACGGCTCGTCGCTTGCTGGCTCGCAGTCGTGCAGGAAATCGTCGGGCAGATGCTCGACGTCGATTTCGGCGGCGCCTTCGGCCATGATGCCCGCCGTGCGCAGCACGTTTGCCAGTTGGCGCAGATTGCCCGGCCAGCGGCATCGCGCGAAGTATTCGAGCACGTCCTGCGACACGCGCGTGGGCATCCGTTCGCTGTCGGGCTCGTCGCTGCGCAGCCGCGTCAGAATTCGCTCGACCAGCACGGGTAGATCTGTCCGCTCGGCGAGCGCGGGCAGCGTGACGACGAGGCCGTTGATACGGTAATAGAGGTCTTCGCGGAACGTGCCTTCTTCGATCATCGCGCGCAGGTTGCGGTGCGTCGCGCAGACGATGCGCACATCGACGGGCACCGCGCGCGTGCCGCCGAGCGGCACGACGCAGCGTTCCTGCAGCACGCGCATCAGACGCACCTGCTGCGCGAGCGGCATGTCGCCGATTTCGTCGAGAAAGAGCGTGCCGCCGTCGGCCTGCACGATCTTGCCGACGTTGCCGCGCTTTCGCGCGCCCGTGAAGGCGCCGTCCTCATAGCCGAACAGTTCCGCTTCGATCAGCGTATCGGGCAGCGATGCGCAATTGACGGCGACGAACGGCGCGTCGCGGCGCGGCGATTCTTCGTGCATGGCGCGCGCGAGCCATTCCTTGCCGGTGCCCGTTTTGCCGAGCACGAGCAGCGCAATGTCGCGGCCACGCACTTTCTCGACGCGATCGAGGACGGCGGCCATGCGCGCGTCGCCCGTGTCGAGCGTGGCGAAGGTGATGGCGGCAGCGCGCGGCTTGCCCGACGTCGGCGCAACGGACGACGACGGCGTGACCGTGCGTGGGCCGCCTGAATCTGCGGAAAACGCGGGGCGCGCCGCGTATTCGGCGCGCGCGAGCACGCGAACCCCGCTCGGCAGCATCAGCGTCAGGCATTCACCGGGCGCGCGCAGCGCTTTCTGGAGCGCGGCTGGAAATGCCGTGCCGAACAACATCTCGAAGGGCTGGCCGAGCAGCGTGTCGAGCGGGCGGCCGAACTGGAACAGCGCGCTGCGGTTCGCGGCGAGCAGCGCGCCGTCGGCGCCGAACGCGGCGAGCCCTTCGAACAGCGTGCCGATGAACTCGCTGCGCGCATGGAAGCGCACGCGCACGGCATCGCCGAACTGGTTCGCGAACAGCTGGTTTTCGATGATCTGCGCCGACATGCGCACGAGCGCCAGTGTGTGCTTGTGAAAGCCGCGCGGGTCGCCGCTCACGTCGAGTGCGCCGATGGTGCGGCCGTACGGATCGGCGATCGGCGCGCACGAGCAGGTCAGGATGCGATTGGCCTGCAGAAAATGCTCGCCGCCATGCACGGCGGTTGGCTGGCCTTCGGCGAGCGCGGTGCCGACGGCATTCGTGCCGCGATGCGCCTCGGACCACGACACGCCCGGACACAGCGCGACGCGCTCCGCTTTCTCGACGAAATCGCTGTCGCCGAGACTGTGCAGGATCACGCCGTTGCTGTCGGTGAGCAGCACCATGCTGTCGGTATCGACGATTTGCGCATGCAGCGTTTCCATCACGGGCAAGGCGTGCGCATACAGCGAGCGGTTGCAGTCGACGAGATCGCGCAAGGCGAGTGGACGCAGCGGATGAAAGTCGGGCGCCTCGGACGCGCGCAGGCCGAAATCTCGCGAGCGCGCATGCGCCTGCGCGAGCACATCGGCGCGGCCCGTGACGGACGGCGTGACGGAACGTTGGGTCACTGCATGTCTCCGATGTTGTGCATTCTGCGTGCTGCTTCGTGCAGACGAATCGAGCGAGTGGTCGCTTTTGCACTGCAGCACCGCATGCCTGATGAAAGCTGCGCAGTCAGGCTGCGCCAGCCGGGGAGGCCGTCGGTCTGTGCCGACTCATGCCGGTCCATCTTACAGGAGGACGCGCGGCGCGTGTTCCGCTTGCCTTCTGGTACAGAAGTGCAATGATCGTAGACAGGCATGCGTTCGCGCCGCGTGCCGACACTGGGACCACGTTTGTTGGTCCCGGACAGCGCCATTTCGAGGAGAACGTCATGGTGCGCATGGAGTTGAGAGTCGTCCTCGCCACGCTTGCGATCTTCATCGCACTGGGCGGCATTGGACTGTCGATCCACGGTTCGCTGTACTACCTGAATGACGAGATCTGGACGGGCGTGATCGCGATTGTGATCGGCATCGTGGGATGCGTGACGATGCTTACGCTGTGGCCCCGGGATCTTCCCGGCAAGACGCCGCCCGAGCATCCCGCCGACGATGTCGGACCGCACGAACATCATCCGCATCTGCCGACTCAGTTTTAGGTTTTGGACGCGGTGTTACGCTGCGCTGCCGCATTTTTGAGCGTTGTCGCGCGGGCGATAGTTCGGGGTTGGTGACGCCTTTTTGTTTGGGTTTGGTGCCGTTTGGCAGTGCATGGCGGCACCATGCTGGCGTGTGGCGAAACAAAACTTGCGGCGCGCCGGAAGTCGTCTACAGTGTTGAGATCAACTGCCGGCGCGCGCGGTAAAGGCGTGTGTTCGCGGTTGACAGCCCGCGCTGCGATCCATAACGGAGGCTTGAACAGGGGCATGCGCGGTCCTCGGCGGTGTGTCGTTCGACCAAGGTGTTCCCATGCAGATCATTTTCCCGAAAGAAGTCCCTGAGTACTCGGGGCGCGAGCTGACTCTGGCGTTTCCGGCTATGGTCGATGGGCAAAGGGTGGAATGCACGATCACCGCCGAGGCTCTCGAAGATCACTTTGGGGCCGCGTCGCCGCGGCTCGAAGATATGATGGGTGCGTTTTCGACGCATCGCGAGAGGATTGAGGCCGCTACGCGGCGGTTGTTGTCCGAGACGCGGGCTCAATGTGTTGTGCTGCGCAGTGGGTATGTCAGGTTTTATGAGGCTAATTGGCGGAATTAGGGCGCCTTTGCGGCGCTAGTGTTTGCCGCTGAGTGCTTGCCGTTTCGCTGGCATCCGCGTTGCGCCTTCGCGGCGCGCGCGGTTTGTTTTTTTGCCTTTGCGCTGGCATCCGAGTTTTACCTTCGTGGCGTGGGCGGTTTGGTTTTTATGGGTTTTCGCTGGCATCCGCGATTTGTTATCTAGCTTCACGCGTCGCCCCTGTGCGGGGCGGCACCTACTTTTCTTTGCCGCCGCAAAGAAAAGTAGGCAAAAGAAAGCGGCTCACACCGCCAGTTCTAGTGTTTGCCTGAGGGCCCCCAACCGGTCCCTCGCTTCACACGGCAATCACGTGACCCATGTTCGTTGCCAGCGCTCTTGCGCTGCGCCTCACCCGCTTCACGCTCCCGCGTTTCAGCATGCCTTGCCAGATAGTCCACGGCCGCCCAGGTGGCAAACTGTGTGTAGGCCGTAGCACTACACATGCCTCACTCCGGACCGATAACGCATGCGTTCCACCCTGTAAGAACGCCAGGCTGTACGCCGCGACAACCTACACACAGTTTGCCACCTGGGCGGCACATACCGTTCGCCGCCGCCAGCTCAAGTTCGGGTGTTTGAAGTGGGTGAGGCGTTCATTCGAAGCGTTGGCAACGCACGCAAACAGAAAGGCTGCCGTGTGAAGTGTAAGACCCTGTGGGGGCCCTCAGGCAAACACAAGAGTTGGCGGTGTTAGCCGCTTTCTTTTGCCTACTTTTCTTTGCGGCGGCAAAGAAAAGTAGGTGCCGCCCCGCACAGGGGCGACGCTTGAAGCAGGCTAACAAATCGCGGATGCCAGCAAAAACACGAGCAAACCAAACCAAACCAAACCGCGCGCCACGAAGGCAAAACACAGATGCCAGCGCAGACCCCAACGCCCCGCGCAGCGGCAAAAACTCAAACCATCACAACCTTATCCAAAGTAACAGGCAAATCCCTAACCCTCACGCCGGTGGCGTGATAAACAGCATTCCCAATAGCCGCCACCACGCCAGTGATACCAATTTCCCCAATCCCCCGAGACCCAAGCGAATTAATAAAAGGATCAGGCTCATCGAGCACCACAACATCGAGCGCCCCAACATCCGCATTCACAGGCACGTGATACTCAGCGAGATTGGCGTTAATAAACCGCCCATACTGCTTATCGAGCGTCGTCGCCTCTTCGAGCGCAGCACCGATCCCCCAAACAAGCCCCCCCATCAATTGACTGCGCGCAGTCTTCACATTGAGCATCCGCCCAACGTTATAAACGCCGGTGAGCCTGGCCACACGAATCGACCCAAGATCGGCATCGACATGCACTTCGGCGAACACAGCGCCCCAGGAATGAAACGAGTAACGCTGCTTCTCGTCGCCGGGTTTCGTGCTGGTCGTCGCTTCAATCGGCTGCCCGCCGGCACGCGCAAGCACCGCCGCGATCGGATCGCGCCTTGAAGGATCGGCACGGCTCGTGACCCAACCGTTCTGCACGACAACATCATCGGGCGACACACCGAACACGGGCGAACCACGATCGGCCAGCGCCATCGCCACCAGCTTGCCACGCGCCTGATCGCACGCGTCGCGCACAACCGGCGACACGCTCGCGACCGACTGCGAACCGCCCGACACAGGCGCCTTCGGCAGTGACGAATCACCGAGCCCAAAGCGGATATTCTCCGGCGCAATGCCGAGCGCATCCGACGCGACTTGTGTCATCACTGTGTACGTGCCCGTGCCGAGATCCTGCGTGCCGGAAACTACCATCGCCGTGCCGTCCGGCAGAATGCGCGCAAGCGCCGCCGCTTCGCTGCGATTGGCGGGATAGGTCGCCGTTCCCATCCCAAGTCCGATCAGCGTATTGCCGTCGCGCATCGAACGCGGCTGGGGCTTGCGGCGCGACCACCCAAAGCGTTCCGCGCCGACGCTATAGCATTGGCGCAAGGCCTTGCTCGACCACGGCTTGTTTTCCTGCGGGTCGCTCTCCGCGTAGTTCTTCAGGCGCAGCGCAATGGGGTCCATCTTCAGCTGATACGACAGTTCGTCCATCGCTGTTTCGAGCGCCCAAGAACCCGTCGTTTCGCCCGGCGCGCGCATGAAGGTCGGCGTGCCGACGTTCAACTGAACGAGACGATGCGTCGTCACTTGGTTCGGCACCGCGTACATCATCCGCGAGACCATGCAGCAGGTCTCCGTCCAGTCCTCGATCATCGATGTGTTCGAGAAGCTGTCATGCCGCATCGCGGTCAAGGTGCCGTCGCGCTTCGCGGCGATCACCATGCGCTGCTCGGTGAAGGGCCGCCCGCCGACAGAGCCGAACATCTGCGGACGCTCCAGCGCGAGACGCACGGGCCGCCCCGTCTGTTTCGCGGCCATCGCGCACAGCACCACGTGCGACCACGCCGAGCCCTTGCAGCCAAAGCCGCCGCCGACGAAAGGCGAGATCACGCGCACGTCGTCGGGCGACATGCCAAGCGTCTTCGCGACGGAGGTGCGCGTGCCCGTCACGCCTTGCGTCGAATCGTAGAGCGTCAGGTGCGGGCCGTCCCATACGGCCATCGTCGCGTGTGGCTCCATCGGGTTGTGATGCTCCATCGGCGTCGTGTAGACGGCGTCGACGCGCACCACGCCCGCTGCCAGCCCCGCGTCGTAATCGCCGCGCGAGGTGTCGGTCTGCCGGCCTTGCGGCTTGTCGGGCGCATGCGCGCTGGACTTGGCCTGCGTGAAATCGAGCGCCGCCGGTTGCGCTGCATAGGTAACGCGCAACTGGCGCGCGGCATCGGTTGCATGTTCGAGCGTATCCGCGACCACCACTGCGATCGGCTCGTTGCTGTAATGGATCTGGTTGTCCTGCAACAGCGACAGATGCCGGCCCGCTGGCGGCGCGAGCGCGGGCCGGCCGCCGTTGGGCAGGCGCGGCGCGTTCTGGTACGTCATCACGAGCAGCACGCCGGGCAACGCCGACGAGCGGCTCGAGTCGATCGACGCGATCGCGCCTTTTGCAATCGTGCTCGTCACGAGCACGCCATGCGCCAGACGCGCTTCGGGAAACTCGGCCGCGTAGCGCGCTTCGCCCGTCACCTTCAGCAAGCCATCCGTGCGATCGAGCGGATGTCCGATCATCGTATTCATGCGACACCTCCCGCTGCCTGGTTCACCGCGCGCACGATCGCGTTCTGCGCGAGCCGCACCTTGAACGCGTTGTCGTGCAGCGGCTTCGCGTCGTTCAGTGCCGCGGCGGCGGCGTTTTTCAATGTGGCGTTATCGAGCGGCTTGCCCGCGATCATCTGCTCGGCCGCCGTCGCGCGCCACGGCTTGTGCGCGACGCCGCCCAACGCGATACGCGCGCTGCGCACCATGTTGCCGTCCATCTGCAGCGCGGCCGCGACGGACACCAGCGCGAACGCATAGCTCGCGCGGTCGCGCACCTTCAGGTAATACGCGTGCTCGCTAAAGATGGGCGGCGGCAGATCGACGGACGTGATGAGTTCTCCTGGACGCAGCGTGGTGTCGAGATCGGCGCGTTCGCCCGGCAGACGATGAAACTCGCCGAACGCAATCACGCGCTCGCCTTGCGGGCCGCTCACGCGCACGTTCGCATCGAGTGCGGCGAGCGCGACGCTCATATCGGAAGGATTCACGGCGATGCATTGCGCGCTCGCGCCGAGAATCGCATGCGTGCGGTTGTGGCCGTTGATCGCGGCGCAGCCGCTGCCGGGCTCGCGCTTGTTGCAGGCGGTGAACGCGGTGTCGTAGAAGTACGGGCAACGCGTGCGCTGCATCAGGTTGCCGCCGACAGTCGCCATGTTGCGCAATTGCGCCGATGCGCCCGCGAGCAGCGCCTGCGACAGCAGCGGATAGCGCTCGCGCACCAGCGCATGATTCGCGGCGTCGCTATTGCGTACGAGCGCGCCGATGCGCAGGCCGCCATCGGGCAGCGTCGATACGCTATCGAGCCCTTGTATGCGCGTGATGTCGACGAGTCTGACGGGTCGTGTCACGCCGCCTTTCATCAGGTCGAGCAGATTGGTGCCGCCGCCGATGAACATCGTGCCCGGCTGCTGCGCGGCGCGCACGGCACTGGTGATATCGGCGGCGCGTTCGTAGGAGATGGCATCCATGATGGTCTCCTCGTTACGCGACGTCGCTCGTCTTGATGACGAACGTCGAGTAGGTGTAGTCGGTGCCGCTGCCGACCGTGCCGCGATGCGCGGACTGCACGGCCGCGACGATATTCACGTACGCGCCGCAGCGGCAGATGTTGCCGCTCATGCGCTCGCGGATTTCTTCATCCGTCAGTTGCGGCGGACGGCGGCGGACATCCGCTGTGACCGTGCTGGCCGTGCCGGCGTCGAATTCCGTGAGCAAAGCCGTCGCCGAACAGATTTGCCCCGGCGTACAGTAGCCGCACTGGAACGCGTCCTGTTCGATGAACGCGCGTTGCACCGGGTTCAGCGTGCCGTTGCTCGCGAGTCCCTCGACCGTTGTGATCGTTTCGCCTTCATGCATCACGGCCAGCGTGAGACATGAGTTGATGCGGCGTCCGTTGGCGAGCACCGTGCAGGCACCGCATTGCCCGCGGTCGCAGCCTTTCTTCGTGCCCGTGAGGCCGGCGTATTCGCGTAGCGCGTCGAGCAGCGTCACGCGCGGCTCGAGTTGCAACGTGTAGTCGCGTCCGTTGATGTTGAGCTTCACTGCGCGCGGCGGCACCGTTGTGCGTGCAACGGGCTGTGCCGCGGGCGGCGTTTGTGTCTGCGCGTGCGTGTAGGGAGCAGTGGTAACTGCGGCCGCTGCGGCGGCAGATTGAAGGAAGCGGCGGCGTGAAGTGCTGGATGGCGAGACGTCATGCTCGTCCTGGCGGGTCGTGTGCGCATCGTGTTGTGGGCACGAACCCTGACAGTCGTTGTGGTGGGACATGATGTTCTGCTTGCTCCGTGGAAGTTCGATGCAAGCTTGCGCCGCATCGAACCCGAAGCGGGCGCCCGGTGCATGACAAGCCTTGTCAATGAGCAATTTCGATGCCGCCGGTGCAGAACATCACAGACGACCGCACACGCGGCGAACTGCCTTCTCAAACGACTTCACGCCGCACTCGGCGCGGCGCAATGCAAAGATTGCGGCGTGTTCGTGCAGCGTTGAAAACAAGTGTTGATCGTGGCACATCCGGCGTGGCGCAGCCGTGACGGATAGATGGCGCGAAGATGGCGGGAGGATGGCGGCGGTGCCATGCGCCGAGCGACTTCAGGCGCGCTGCAAAAACAAAAACGCGCGTCGAACCTCAACGCGCGTTTTGCATGAACCAGCAGTGACTCAGCCTGTGAGCCGATCAATCGATGCCATGAAACACCGCATCGTCCGGTCCGAGGTACGCGGGCGGACGCCACGCGGCATCGCGCATCGAATGTTGAACCAGCTTCTCGACGCCGAGCAGCACCGCGAAGATCGCCATCCGCACGGGAATCCCGTTGTCCGTCTGGCGGAAGATCGCGAGGCGCGAATCGTGGTTCAGATCGGTGCTCAGATCGTTCGCGCCGGGGCGGCTGTCGCGCGGCAGCGGGTGCATGATCAGTGTGTCCTGGCCGCACACGGTATCGACGAGCGCCTGATTGATCTGGAAGTCGGGCGTATAGCCTTCGAACGACTCATCGGCGAAGCGCTCCTTCTGGATGCGCGTCGCATAGACGACGTCCGCGCCGCGCAGGCCGTTGGTGAGATCGTGCGTCTGCTCGACCACGTGACCGTTGCGCGAGATCTGATCGACGATATACGCGGGCATTTCCAGCGTGGGCGGCGAAATCAGCGTGAACTTGATGCCGCGATACAGCGCAAGCAGCTTGACGAGCGAATGCACGGTGCGCCCGTACTTCAGGTCGCCGACCATCGCGATATGGGCGCCGTCGACGATCTTGCCGAGACGCGAGAACTCGCGCTGGATCGTGTACAGGTCGAGCAGCGCCTGGCTCGGGTGCTCGCCGGGTCCGTCGCCGCCGTTGATCACGGGAATGTTGGTGGCGCGCGCGAATTCGGCCACGGAGCCCTGATCCGGATGGCGGATCACGAGGGCATCGACGTAGCCGGACATCACGCGGCTCGTGTCGTAGATCGATTCGCCCTTGGCCATCGACGAAAACGTGAAGCCCGTCGTGTCGCAGACCGAGCCGCCCAGGCGGCAAAACGCCGCGCCGAAGCTGACGCGGGTACGCGTGCTGGCCTCGAAGAACAGGTTGCCGAGCACCGCGCCTTCGAGCACGCGCGAGATTTTCCGGCGGCGCGCGATGGGCTGCATGATGTCGGCGACGCGGAACAACGCTTCGACGGCGTCGCGCGAGAACTGATCGACGGACAGCAGCTGCGGCTTGCCTTCGAACAGCATCTGGCTGGCCAGCGACTGCGAATCTACGCTCTGCGTATGCTTTTCGGCGGGTGCGCCGTTGACGACGATTTCCGATACGAAGCGCTCGACGATTTCCGGCATTGCGCGCGATTCCTGCGAATCGTCGGGCAGCAGCCACGTGTCGAGCGCGCGCTTCGACACGCCGATACGCGTCGCGAAGCCGTCACGGGTGAGATTCAGACGCCGCATCGCGTCACGGAGAAATGCTTGTTGCGGGACGGTCATGGGCTGCCTCTCTTTTCGTCAGGAGATCGGGTGGATATACGCTGTGCGTATATTAATTCGCTGGACGAGGAAGTCAAGGAATTTCGTGCATCCATTCGTCCGGGCGGCTGATTTCGCCCGTGCTGGCGAAACGCTCGCGGCGGCAAGCGCAGTTTTGCGGTTACACTGCCGGACATGGAAAACGGCTCATTGCTTCGTGATCGTGTGGAAACGGGTACGCCTCTGCGTGCCGTGCTCACACGCGCCGCTTCCAAAGCCAAAAAACAGTTGCTCATCTGACCGGAGCTGCTGTTCCGTCAGATGTGCGACGGAACAGCCTCGATCAACGGTCCTCGAAACTCCCGCTTCCGATCCTGCTTCCTCGCCACTGAACGGTTCCCGTACGGTCGCGTTTGAGGAAAGTCATGTTCAATTTTTCGGGTATCTGGATTCCCCTTGTCACGCCGTTTTCCGCAAACGGTGCCGTCGATCACGATGCGTTGCGCTGCCTGATCAGGCTCTACGCCGACGCAGGCGTCGCGGGCGTGGTCGCGCTCGGCACGACGGGCGAGCCGTCTTCGCTCGAGCCCGGCGAGCAGGAAGCCGTGCTCGCGACCACGCTCGACGCGGCGGGCGGCGCGCTGCCGGTGATCGTCGGCGTGTCGGGCAACAACGCGCGCGCCGTGCGGGAGCGCGTGTTGCGTCTGAACGCGTTGCCGCTCGCGGGCGTGCTGATTTCGGCGCCGTACTATGTGCGGCCGTCGCAAGCGGGCATCGCCGCGCACTTCACGATGCTCGCCGACGCAAGCGAGCATCCCGTCGTGATGTACGACATTCCCGCGCGCACCGGCGTGCGCATCGAGCTGGCGACATTGCTCTCACTCGCCGCGCACCCGCGCATTCAGGCGATCAAGGACTGCGCGGGCTCGCTCGATACCACGCACGCGCTGATTCTCGACGGCCGGCTGCAAGTGCTCGCCGGCGACGACATCCGCATCTTCGACACGCTCTGCATGGGCGGCAGCGGCGCGATCGCGGCGTCGGCGCATGTGTGGCCGGAGCGTTTCGTCGCGCTCGATCGCGCGTTGAAGGCGGGGCGTCTTGACGAAGGGCGGGCGCTTTTCCATTCGCTTGTGCTGTTGATCGGCGCACTGACGGCCGAGTCGAACCCCGCGCCTGTGAAGGCGGCGCTCGCCGTGCAAGGCCTGATGGAAGGCGACTTGCGCGCGCCGATGACGCAAGCGAGCGAAATGTTGCGCGAGCGTTTGCAGCAACTGCTTGGAGTCTGACGTTTGCTCGACGGTTTGCGATCTCCGTCTGCGTCGACCGCGCGCAGTCTCTCGCGGTCTGGTGCGACGGCGAGAGCGCACTGAACCTCATGCGGACATGCGACGAATCCGATGTCGTCCAATTTGAGATGCGGGCCCGGCGGATGGCGTGATAATTCGCGCCACCGATTTTCCCCATCAACGAGATCGATTCGTCATCCTGCGTATGCTGGTTCACCGCAACACCGCGCAGTCCGCCGCGCTTACAACGACACTTGCCGCATCTTCGTCTCTCGCATGCATGCCCCGGCGCATCGTCACGATCAGGGCGCAGGGCGGCTGCTGATGTCGCTGATCTGGGGCACCAGCAAGAGTCTGACGAACGGCTCGGTGCGCTTCGTCACGCGGCACACCGCGCTGACCATCGCCGCGCTCGTCGCCTGCGGCAGTTCTGCGCTGGCGTTGACGGCGGGCATCGTGATCGGCCGCGATCATCCGAAGCGCGACGCGGCCGCGCAAGCCAGCGACAACCGCGTCGCGCGCGACTACACCATCACTGAACTCGGCAAGCTGAATGCGGCAATCGAGCAGATGGAGCCGCGCCTGACGCAGCTCGCCTCGCAGGTCGCGACGCTGCACGATTTCGAAACGCGTCTGAAGACGATCAAGACCTTGCCGCGCCCGGTGTTCGCGCCGCCCGTGCTGTCGGCGAGCGACGTGCTCGGCGACGACGCGGGCGACGACGTGACTGACGGCGCGCAGCAGAAGAGGGACAAGGCGAGGCCGACGGCGAAGGGTGGCGCACGCGCCGCTGCGAAGCGCGATGCGAGCGACCATGAAAGTCCGTCGACGGGGAAGCCCGCCGAACAGCCAATCGACAAAGCCAGCGAAACCGCAGCGGAAAACGGCGAAGGCGGCCCGTCGCTGCCGCCGCGCCGTTGCGACGAACTGACCGGCCACCCGGCGCGCGACGCGCTTGCGATTCACGAACAGATCGCCTGCCTCGTCACGACGCTGTCGGCGCTCGAACAGGAAGCGACGCTGCACGTCGCGAATTGGGAGTCGTTCCCGGGCCGCATGCCCGTCGACGGCGCGCGTTTCGGCTCGCCGTTCGGCAATCGCGTCGATCCTTTCACGCATCACCTTAGCTTTCATCCGGGCGTGGATCTCGTCGCGCTGCCAGGCACGTCGATTCTCGCCGCAGCGGGCGGCCGCGTGATTCACGCGGGACCGCAGGGCGGCTACGGCAATGCCGTCGAGATCGACCACGGCAACGGCCTGATCACGCGCTATGGGCATGCGTCGAAGATCGTCGTGCAGGAGGGCGATCTCGTGCTGCCGCGCCAGCATATTGCCGATGTCGGCTCCACGGGCCGCTCGACGGGGCCGCATCTGCACTTCGAAGTGCTCGTCAACGGCGCGCCCGTCGATCCAACCGACTATCTCGCACTTTTCATGGGGCCGTCTCATGGCTGATTTACTTCGCCCGGGCAGGCGGCGCGGGCGTGTCCGCGGCCATGTCCGCGGCAATGTCGTTACGCAGCGCACGTATGCATTGCAGCCCGTGCGTTCGCTCGCGGTGCGCATCGGCGTGTGGGCGCTCGTTTGCATCGCGTGCATGGCGGCGGGCGCGGCGGCGATGCATGGCTACGCGCGGCCCGATGTTTCAGCGGGCCCGTCGTGCGTTGCGCCCGCAGCGCACGACGAGTTGCAAGACGCGCTCGCACGCGCGCAGCTCGCGCTGAAGCAGGAAGCGGCGTCGCGCGCGAGCGTGCAGAAATCCGCCGAAGCGCTCACCGTCGAAGTGCGCCGGCTCCAGGCGCAAGTGCTGTTTCTGCAGGGCCAAAGCCGTTCATGCCGCTGAGGCGCGGCGCGTTTTCAACTTCATCCCGGTATCGATTATGTTCAGCAAGAAGAAGTCACCCGGCGTCTCCCAGAACAAACTGGCGACCCTCATTGCACACGACGTGACCATCACAGGCGACATCGAATTCAGCGACGGCCTGCGCATGGATGGCCACATAAAAGGCAACGTCGCGGGTAAGACGGGGTGCGAGACGCTGCTGGTGCTGAGCAATCGCGGCTCGATCACCGGCAACGTGTACGGCTACGACGTGATCATCAACGGCAGGATCACGGGCGACGTGATCGCCGATCACTTCGTCGAGTTGCAGGAGAACGCGCACATCACGGGCAACATCTACTACCAGCAGTTGCGGATGGATGTGGGCGCGTCGGTGGATGGCAAGCTGACGCGGCGCGATGTGACGCCTGCGCCCGCGAGCCCGCATATCGAGCCCGCGACGTTCCCGCTGCAAAAGGCCGATGTGTCGACGGTAGATCAGTGAGGGCCTGGACGGCGGCTCACCTCACGTCGTCGGCATGCGCTCCTGGAGCAACTCGCTGAATGCGTCGGCCGTGAGCGGCTTGCCGAGCAGGAAGCCCTGCATTTCATCGCATTGCAGGTTTTTGAGCTTGTCGAGCTGCGATGTCGTTTCGACGCCTTCCGCCACCACGTCCATTTCCAGCGAATGCGCGAGCGCGATGATCGCCTGCACGATCGCGCTGCCTTCGTGGCCGTCGGCATCGAGTCCGCTCGTGAAGAAGCGGTCGATTTTCAACTGCTTCACGCGAAAGCGCTGCAGATAGGCGAGGCTCGAATAGCCGGTGCCGAAGTCGTCGATTGAAATTTCGAAGCCGCTGTTCTGGAACTCGCGGATCATTTCAGTCGTCTTGGCGGCGTCCTGCATCGCGACCGTTTCGGTGATCTCGAACATGATCTGGCTGCAAACCACGCCTTCCGAGTGGACGATCTCCAGCATCTTCGTGACCAGATCCGGCTGCCCCATCTGGCGCGGAGACAGGTTGATCGCGATTTTCATCGACGGCAGGCCGGCGCTTTCCCAGCGGCGAATCTGGCGGCACGTCTCGCGCACGACCCAATAGCCGATCTCCACGATCTGCCCGGAGCGCTCGGCGATCGGGATGAAATCCATCGGCGCGAGCACGCCGATTTCCGGGTGATTCAGGCGGATCAAGGCTTCCGCGCCCGCCACGTCGCCGCTGTCGCCGCGGAACTTCGGCTGAAAGTGCAGCGAGAAGTAACCCTTGCCGAGCGCCTCATGCAGCGCGCTCTGGATCTTCAGCGTGCGCATCGCCGCTTCGTTCATGTGCGCTTCGAAGAAGCGATACGTGCTGCGGCCGCCACGCTTTGCTTCGTACATTGCGGCGTCGGCGTGCTTCAGCAGCTCGTCGACGGAATGGCCGTCCTGCGGATACAGTGAAATGCCGATGCTGGGCATGATCTGCAGCATCTGGCTTTGCGTGCTGATGCCTTCGCGCATCCGTTCGAGCACGGCCTCGGCCATCCGCTCGGCGTCGCGAGGCGCGCCGAGGTTTTCGGCCAGCACGACGAACTCGTCGCCACCGAGCCGCGCGACGGTATCGACGTTGCGCACGCATTGCCGCAGATGGTGTGCGAACGATTTCAACACTTCGTCGCCGAATGCGTGGCCGAGCGAATCGTTGATCGTCTTGAAGCCGTCGAGGTCCATGAAGAGGATCGCGAAGCCGCGGCTGCTCAGCTTCGACGCCTGGATCGCGCGCTCGATGCGCTCGTTCAACGTGCGGCGGTTCGGCAGATCGGTCAGCGTGTCGTAGGTGGCAAGTCGCACGATCTGGTTGTTCAGCGACGAAACCGAACCGGCGAGGAAAGTTGTGTGTGCATCGAAGCGCGACAGGATCAGCGTGACGATCAGAATCACGAACGTGAACAGGATGATCGTCGTCGCGAGCCACTGCGCGTTGACGCCGCGCGCGGCGCCGCACACCGAGCCAGGCAGGAAGTCGGCGGCGGCCATGCCCGTGTAGTGCATGCCCGTGATCGCGACGCCCATCACGCAGGCTGCGCCGATGCGCTTGATCAGCACGCGATACTGTCTCGAATCGCGCAGCGTGTGCGCGATCCACAGCGCAGCCATCGACGCCGCGATCGCAATCGCGACGGACGCGGCGAACAGACCCGGACGATAGTGGATGCCCGGCTGCATCTGCATTGCAGCCATGCCGGTGTAATGCATGCCCGCGATGCCGAAGCCCATCAGCAGGCCGCCCGTGACGAGACGTCTGACGGAGAGCGTCGGGCGCGCTACCTGGACGAGCGCGAAGTACGACACGATCATCGCGATGATCAGCGAGTAGCTGGTGATCGCGAAGTCGTAGCCGAGTGGGATGGGCAGCGAGAAGGCCAGCATCCCGATGAAGTGCATCGACCAGATGCCCGTGCCCATTGCTGCCGCGCCGCCCGCGAGCCAAAGATGGCGCAGGCGGGCGGATGCCATAGTCGAAATACGTCCGGCCAGGTCGAGCGCCGTGTATGAAGCCAGTGTTGCGACGGCGAGCGACACGACAACCAGACCCAGATGGTAAGTGCTCTGCATGTCAGTTCCGTCGCAAGAGGAAGTTCCCTCGACTGGTTTACGGCAGAATGTCTAAAACATTGAGCTCTTTTTTAAAAGTTTTATTCGAAGATTTAGCGAAGCATTTTGAAAGCCCTTTAGCGGCTTTTGAAGCTTTTTAAAGGCATGAAATTGCCTGCGCAAAATGACGGGTAAAATATTCCGATAAAGATCAGGGTTCCTGTTCCATTTCTGACCAGGCGCTTGCTGCCTGCGTTTCCAGCGCGAAGCCTTCGTCGAGCCATTGCAATGCGAGCCCGTCGCAACAGGTCACGAATAGGGTATCGGCTGGATATTCGCGCAATTTAGACCAGGTGATTTTCCGATGCGGCAGATTGAGTACGCCGGGAATATGACCGCGGGCGAAAAGCTCGGGGCTGCGCACGTCGGGCAGTACGAAGTCGGGCTCCGGGAAAAGTCCGTTCCGCTCAGTCGTGGTGGAGGCGAGGCAAGGAAAAAAGTTGATTCCGCACGATCGATGCCGCCCCGATCGCTGCGCCGTCCGCACCGAGTCGCGTTATATAAATGGGCGGCGCGTTGAAACCGTGCAGAAGATTGGCAGCCAGCAATTTTTTAACTTTCGGTTCCACACGGGGAAACAGGGCGCTCAATGGACCACCTAGAACAATTTTTTCAGGGTCCAGTAGATAGACAAGATTGAGAATACCCGTCGTGAGCACGTTCGCCCACTCGTCGAACGTCTTCTCGAGATCGGGTGCATGAGCTTTCGCGCCGATGCTCGCGAGCCATTGCAAACCGTCGGCGAGCGTGCGGTCCTTGGGGAGAAAGGGGCGAAAGCGTTCATAGCCCGCGAGCAGCTCGAATGTCTGTGTTCCGATGGCGGCCGGCGTCGCTCCCATCACCATGTGTCCCAGTTCGCCAGCGTATCCGTGCGCGCCTTCGAGTATCTGACCTCGCTGGACGATTGCGCCGCCCAGACCCTCGGTGAGCAGGATTAGCAGCATGTCTTGCGCATCCTGCTCGCGTGCGATGGTCCGTTCGGCATTCGCAAAGGCGACTGCGTCGTTGCAGATCGTGACGGGCCACGGCATGTCTTTGTGGGCCGCCAGCATGTGTTTCAAAGGAACGTCGCGCCAACGCAGAAAGGGAGCGACGACAACGCGGCCACTGTGGTCAACGAGCCCGGGCACGGAGACGCAGACGCCGTGAATCCGGGTTGAGTCAATGACTGTCTCTTTCAAAAGGCGTCCCGGCAGGCTCGCGATCTGCTCGACCACGCGATCAACGTCATCTGCGTGGGGTTCGACGGATTCGCTGATCCGATGCACGATTCGCATCCCCAGATCGACCAGTACAGCGGTCAAGGTAAGGCTGGAGATATCGATTCCAATCGCGTATGCCCCTTGAGGATTCAGGCGCACCCCTGAACCTGGCCGGCCCGGCCGGCCGCCCTCGGAACGGTCGGACGTCTCGACGACGAGTCCGGAGTCGATCAGTTCCTTGACGGCATGCCCAATCGTGGCGCGCGTCAAGCCCAGTTCGCGCGACAGGTCCGCCCGACTTAGCGTTGCGCCACGCCTGAGCTGCCGCAGACATCTTGCCGTGTTGATGTGACGCAGCAGCATGGGGGTCGTCGTGGTGGTTTCCTGCGCCGTGCCCCCGGAAGCTATCGCGTGCTCGTGCAGAGGCAACGGGCTGTCCGTTGACGCGTCGGGAGGGGGCGCCGGATGCATTGGCCGGTTATCGAGTTCCTGTTCCCGTGCGGCCTTTCGAAACCTGTACAGGTAGCTTTTCAACGTCGCCGTCGTGATGGCGAGCCCGTTTTCGTTCAGCGCCTGCACGATGTCGGCAATGCGCGCGCCGGCAGTGAGACGCTGCTCGATTTCGGGCAGGACGCTGCGTAGCCTGGCTGCCTTCGTGCTGGCTTCGATTTCGTCAATGGCGGAGCGAAGCGATCTGGGTGGCTTCATCGGCGGGTTCCTGTGATTTTTCTGCATTCTAGATGCATTCCATATGATGTTCAAATGCATCCTATAATCAAAATTAAGCGTGTAAACCCCGGTTTATCTCAATTTTAGTTTGTTTAAACTACAAACAAACGGAATGCAACGACGCTTCTGTCGGAGAGGAGGATTGAGATGGGGCGCAGCATTGCCATCGCGCATTTTGTCCAACGCAAACGAAACGAGGCCAACGTTCGCTGGCCATCGGAAGCACGCATAGCGAGGGCTGCCGTCCCCGCGGCGCGGATCGGGGGCAATGCGCTCGGCATCGCGCATGGTCGTCGCGATATGGAGAGGCCCGCAATCACGCCTTCGACTGCAAACGACGCTTTCCGTCCAACCCAACCTTTGACTGGTGAAACTATGCTCAAGAATATCGACCCGCTTCTCGGCCCGGAACTGCTTTCGGTGCTGCGCGCAATGGGCCATGGCGAGGACATTGCCATCGTCGATCGCAACTACCCGGCGTTGAGCGCCGGTCCGCAACTCATCCGGCAGGACGCAGCCGACGGTCCGCGCGTGATGGACGCGATTCTCTCCGTGTTACCGCTGGACAAGGGCGCACAGACGGTCACGCGCATGGAGGTGCGCGACAAGCCGGCGGAAATCCTGCCGGTAATGAGCGACTTCATTTCAGTTGCGAAGGTACACGCGCCGCATCTCGAAGTCGATTCGTTGCCGCCGGCCGAGTTCAAGGCGCGCGCATCGAAGGCTGTGGCCATCGTTGTGACTGGCGAAACGCGCGTGTACGGGAATATGCTGCTGCGTAAAGGCACCTTGCCTGTGTGAGTGTGAATGCGAAACAGCATGCCTGTTCAATGGAGGACTTGATGACTGACGTGTTGATGAATCTGCGATTTTCGGTTGCGTGTGCGATCGCCAGAGAGGCGGGGCAATTGATACGCACGCGTTTCCTCGCTCGCGACGACGCATTGAACTTCAAGTTCAAAGGCCCTCAGGACTATCTGACCGAAACGGACGGAGAAGTCGAGAGACTGATCGCCGCGCGACTCGCGGCATCGTTTCCGGATGACGCCTTCTTCGGGGAAGAGAACGGTGGCGAAGTGGGCGATAGCGTCTGGATCGTCGATCCGATCGACGGGACGGCCGATTTCGCGCGCGGCGTGCCGTATTTCTGTGTGTCGATTGCGTTTGTCCTTCGCGGCAAGACGGAAATTGGCGTGCTGTACGACCCCATGTCCGACGAGTTGTTCGCGGCGCGCAGAGGGCATGGTGCCACGGTGAATGGACGACCCATCAAGGTCAGCACGATCACGGATATCCGGCAGTCGGTTGTCGAACTTGGCTGGTCGTCGCGCGTCCCGTTCGAACGATCCGCAAAGGTGCTCGAGAAGTTGCATGCGCTTGGTGCAGGCGTGAAGCGACGCGGATCAGGCGCGCTCGGAATCGCTTATGTGGCGATGGGGCGGCAGGATGCCTATTGTGAATTGCACATCAACTCATGGGACGCGGCGGCCGCTGTACTGCTCGTCGAAGAAGCGGGCGGATGGGTCAACGATTTCCTGACGCAGGCATGTCTCACGCAGGGCAATCAGGTGATCGTATGCACCCCGGCGCTGCGCGGCTGGCTGGAAAACGTGCTGAATGTGTAGTCGACGCGGAAATGAATCCCGCTGCTTGATCAAGGTAGAGAGAACTATGTCTGATAGTCCAGCCAACCCCTTTGCATTGAATGGGGAAATAGCGCTCGTTACGGGAGCGACACGAGGAATCGGCTATGCGTGCGCCAGGGCGCTCGCCGAAGCAGGCGCCGCTGTCGCGCTCGGCTGTCGCGACGTGCGGGCCGGCGCGGAACTCGCGAACGCGTTGCGCGACGGTGGCATCAATGCGATCGCGGTACACATGGACATGCTGTCGCTTGAATCGATTGAACAGGCGGTCGCGCAGGTGGAGACCGAACTCGGTCCATTGTCCGTTCTGGTCAATAACGCGGGTCACAGCCGGCCGGCGCCCGCCATGCAAGTCAAGGCCGACGACTACGACGCGATGTTCGACCTGAACGTCAAAGGCGCATTCTTTGCGTCCCAGGCTGCTGCACGCACGATGGCGGCGCGCGAGCGCGGATCGATCATCAATATCGCTTCGCAGGCGGGCCTTGTTGCTCTCGATGGCGAGTCGATCTACTGCATGACGAAAGCCGCGATGATACACATGACACAGTGCCTCGCCGTCGAATGGGCACCGCATCACATTCGTGTGAATGCGGTCGCGCCGACATTCATCCGCACTGACAGCACCAAAGGCTGGCTCGAGAACGAAGCATCGCTCAATTCTTTGCTGGCGCGAATTCCGCTGCGCCAGATTGGCGAACCGGAGAACGTGGCGGAGCCGGTGGTGTTTCTCGCATCGAATGCGGCTGCGCTGATTACGGGTGCAACGCTGAAGATCGACGGAGGCTGGACGGCTGTGTGACACAGGATGCGCAGACGCCGTCAAGGCGGCGTCTGCGTGAAAGAGGATGCGCGATGGCCGCGACGCGCAGACGGATCAACACACGCGGTCAAGACGCAGATCATACAGGGCTGGAAGGAGACAACCATGAACATCGCGAAGCTGACGTGCCTGATTCCACTAAGTTTAGGATTACTACTTGGTTCCATTCAATCCCGTGCGGATGAGCCGGTCAAGATCGGCTTTCTGGTAAAGCAACCCGAAGAACCCTGGTTTCAGGACGAATGGAAGTTCGCCGAAATGGCTGCGCGCGAGAAGGGCTTCACGCTGGTCAAGATCGCGGCGCCATCGGGCGAAAAGGTAATGAGCGCAATCGACAACCTCGCGGCCCAAAAGGCGCAAGGGTTCGTCATCTGCACGCCCGACGTGAAGCTGGGGCCAGGCATCGTCGCGAAGGCGAAAGCAGATGGACTCAAGATGATGACGGTTGACGACCGTCTGGTCGACGGGGCGGGCAAGCCGATTGCGTCGGTGCCTTACATGGGCATCTCGGCGTCGGAAATCGGCAGGCAGGCCGGCGAGAGCATTGCGTCGGAAGTGAAGCGGCGCGGGTGGGCCATGAAGGATGTGGGCGCCATCGACGTGAGCTACGACCAGCTCCCGACTTCGCACGATCGCACGGCTGCAGCAGCGGACGCACTGGTTGCCGCGGGACTGCCTCGCGCGAACGTCATCAACGCGCCGATGAATCATCCCGACACCGAAAATGGCTTCAATGCCGCGAACATCGCGCTCACCAAGAATCCGCAGTTCAAGCATTGGGTTGCGTTCGGCCTGAATGACGAGTCCGTGCTCGGCGCCGTGCGGGCCGCCGAGGGACGCGGCATCAGGGCGGAGAACATGGTCGGTGTCGGCGTGGGCGGATCGGAGTCCGCGCTCAACGAATTCAAGAAGCCGCTGCCGACGGGATTCTTCGGCACGGTGATCATCAGCCCGAAGCGGCACGGCGCGGAGACCTCCACGCTTGTCTACGAGTGGATCAAGACGGGCAAAGAGCCGCCGTTGCTCACCCTGACGACGGGCATGCTCGCGACCCGCGACGATGTGAATCAGGTACGGGAAAAAATGGGCCTCGTCGTGAGCAAATGAATCTGGCGGTGACAGCCAGTGTGCTGCACCGCTTGTCGGTACTTACATCGATTCATACCTGCTGGAGGCAACGTGTCGTTCCTGCGCTTTGAAAATGTGTCGAAGGTCTTTCCCGGCGTGCGCGCTCTCTCCGGTGTGTCGTTCGAGGTTCGCGCGGGCGAAGTTCACGGCCTGATGGGAGAGAACGGCGCAGGAAAGTCGACGCTGTTGAAAATACTCGGCGGCGAATATCAGCCGGACGCCGGGAGGATGCTGATCGATGGAAAGGAAGTGCGATTCCCGAACGCGGCCGCATCGATCGAGGGAGGCGTCGCCGTCATACACCAGGAGCTTCAATATGTCCCCGATCTCAGCGTCGCGGAGAACCTTTTGCTAGGGCGGTTGCCAGTTACGGGCGGGTGGTTCAGCAAGTCACGCGTGGTTTCGGTTGCACGAGAGCGCCTCGCCGCAATGGGCGTCGATCTCGATCCCGCGATCAATCTGCGCAAGCTGTCCATTGCGCAGCGTCAGATGGTCGAAATCTGCAAGGCGTTGATGCGCAATGCACAAGTCATCGCGCTCGACGAACCGACAAGCTCGCTCTCACACACGGAAGCCGAAGTGCTTTTTAGGCTCGTCAGGCAATTGCGGCAGGAACAGCGCGCATTGATTTATATCTCCCACCGGATGAACGAAATCTACGAACTGTGCGATGCATGCACCGTATTTCGCGACGGAAAGATGATCGCATCCCACGCCGGGCTCAAGGATCTGCCGCGTCCGACGCTTGTCAGAGAGATGGTGGGGCGCGACATCGCCGACATCTATCACTACAGGAAGCGACCTGTCGGCGAGGTGAGGCTGTCGGTCAGGGCCGTGATGGGCAAACCGCTCGCGGCGCCTGCGACGTTCGAAGTCCGCAAAGGCGAGATCGTCGGCTTCTTCGGGCTGGTTGGTGCGGGACGCAGCGAACTGATGCATCTGGTGTATGGCGCGCGGAAGAAGGAACTGGGTGAGATCAGCCTCGACGGTCGTGCTCTTCGCGTCGACGGTCCGCGTTCGGCAATCCGCCACGGGATTGTGCTGTGCCCGGAAGACCGCAAGGAAGATGGCATCGTCGCGATGGCGAGCGTGTCGGACAACATCAACATCAGTTGTCGCCGGCATTCGTCGCGTGGCGGGGTATTTCTGAATCGCAAGCGGGAAGCACAGGTAGCCGATGGATTCATCCGGCAGCTACAGATCAAGACTCCGAGCCGCCGCCAGAAGATCCGGTTTCTGTCGGGCGGTAATCAGCAAAAGGCGATTCTCGCGCGCTGGCTTGCCGAGCCCGACGTGCGGGTGGTGATTCTCGACGAGCCGACACGTGGCATCGATATCGGCGCGAAGCACGAGATCTACAACGTCATCTACGAACTCGCCGAACGGGGCTGCGCGATTGTGGTGGTGTCTTCTGAACTGCCGGAAGTACTCGGCATTGCCGACCGCGTCGTCGTGATGCGCGAAGGGCGTATTGCGGGCGAACTCGATCGCGAGAGAGCAACGGAACAGAGCGTCCTTTCTCTTGCGCTGCCTGACATCCCACATTGATAAGGAGACAGATGTGCAAACGGACGATCAACTGGCAGTAGCCCGTACACCGGGCGCGCGTGAGATGTCGACGGATGTGTTTCCCTTTAGATGGCGCGAATCATTTGCCGAATACAGTCTTGTCCTGATCTTCATCGCGATGTTCGCGGCGATGTCATTCAGCGTCGACCATTTCTTTTCGCTCGACAACATGCTGGGACTCGCGCTGTCCATTTCACAGATCGGCATGGTGGCTTGCACGATGATGTTCTGCCTGGCGGCGCGCGACTTCGATCTGTCAGTGGGCTCCACCGTGGCCTTTTCAGGCGTGCTGTGCGCGATGGTGCTGAACGCCACCGGCAGCGCGGTGATCGCGGTCACCGCGGCTGTTGCAGCAGGTTGCGCGATTGGCTTCGCCAACGGCGCGGTGATTGCGTACCTGCGCATCAATCCGCTGATCACCACGCTCGCGACAATGGAAATCGTTCGTGGGCTGGCATTCATCGTGTCCCATGGACAGGCGGTCGGTGTGTCCTCCGAGGGCTTCATCGCATTCGGCAGCCTGACCCTGTTCGGCGTGTCACTGCCCATCTGGGTCACGCTGGTGTGCTTCGTCGTATTCGGCGTGATGCTCAACAACACCGTCTATGGCCGCAACACGCTGGCGATCGGCGGAAATCCCGAAGCGTCCCGGCTTGCCGGCATCAACGTGGACCTCGTGCGAGTGACTATCTTTCTCGTGCAAGGCGCTGTGACGGCTCTGGCGGGCGTGATTCTCGCGTCGCGTATCACGTCGGGGCAGCCCAATGCGGGCGAAGGATTCGAACTCAACGTGATCTCGGCATGTGTACTCGGCGGCGTTTCGCTGCTCGGAGGACGCGCGTCGATCTCAGGCGTCGTGGTCGGCGTGCTCATCATGGGAACGGTCGAGAACGTCATGAACCTGCTGAATATCGACGCCTTCTATCAGTACCTCGTGCGCGGCGCGATTCTGCTTGCCGCGGTACTGCTCGACCAGTTGAAGAATCGGGGCGAGCGCAACTAGCGCGTTGTGCATGCGCTCCCAACGGCCTTATTGCGAAATCGATGGAGAAATCAGTGAAGAAAGACGAAAGGCAATTGCGTATCGGCATTCTCGGTTGTGGGCCGATCTCCCAGTTTGCGCATTTCGAGTCCGTACAGAAGGCGCATAACGCGAACCTCTTTGCAGTGTGCGATGTCGACGAAGGTCTGGCCAGACATTTCGGCCAGTTCTACGACGCGCAAAAAATCTACCTCGACTATGACGAGATGCTCGCGGACCCCGACGTCGAGGCTGTCGTCATCGGAACGTCGGATGCCTTTCATGTGCCCGCTTCGCTCAAGGCTCTCGCGGCGGGCAAGCATGTTCTGTGCGAGAAACCCATCGGCGTTTCGGTCGAAGAGGTCGAGCAGCTTGCGCTTGAAGTGCGGCGTTCGGGCAAGGTTCTGCAAATAGGTCACATGCTGCGCTTCGATCCCGGCATCGAATCTGCAAAGGCATTCGTGCGGGATGAAATGGGCGAGATGCTTGCGCTCAAGGCATGGTATTGCGATTCGACGCATCGCTACACCAACACGGACGCAATTCAGCCGAAGCCTCGTCAAGGCACGCGCGTGCTGCGTCCGCAAGGCGACCCGAAGGCCGACAGGCAACGGTATTTCATGCTGGCGCACGGCAGCCATCTCGTTGATCTCGCGCGATACCTCGGCGGCCCGATTCGCTCGGTCGATGCGCGGCTAAGAGAGAAGTTCGGTGCGTATTGCTGGTTCGTGGACGTCGATTTCGAAAACGGCACATTGGGACACCTCGATCTGACTATCGCGGTGCGAATGGACTGGCACGAAGGATTTCAGGTCTACGGCGAACACGGCAGCGTGACGGCGAGGATCTATAACCCCTGGTATTACAAGTCGAGTGACGTGGAGGTTTTCCACGAGCGTAATGCCACCACAACCCGTGTGCTGGGCGCTGATGGACATTTCTATCGTCGCCAGGTCGAGGGATTTACGGATAGCGTGCTAAAGGGCGTCGCCATGCGAGGCGCTGACGTCGACGATGGTGTCGCTTCGATCCGCGCCATGGTCGCGATCGCACAGTCGGTGCGTAGCGGACGACCCATCGAGCTTGCCCAGGTCGGAGGCGCGCTGTGATGACGCCAGGCGTATTTGCCCGCACCTATGCTGCGAAGTATCCAGGCGATCTGTTCGCGCGGATTCGCGCTGACGGGTTCTCCGCCGTTCAGTTCAACCTGTCCTGTGCAGGGCTTGCCGCGCTGCCCGAAACGTTTCCGCCCGGCATTGGCAAAAGTATTGCGAAAGCCGCCAGAGAGGCGGGCCTTGCGCTGTGTGCGCTATCCGGCACCTACAACATGGCGCATCCTGACATGGCACAGCGAAAGCGTGACAGGCGCGGGTTCGAAAATGTGATGCGCGTCGCGCACGACATGGACGTTTCGCTGGTGACCCTGTGTACAGGTTCGCGCGATACCTCGAACATGTGGCGCGCGCATCCGGACAATGGTTCGGGCGAGGCATGGAGCGCGCTACGTGGTGAGCTTGATTTCGCGCTTTCGCTGGCCGAGGAATTCAATCTCGTCCTCGGTATCGAACCGGAGCCGGGCAATGTCATTGCAGACGCGAGGCTCGCCCGCAAGATACTCGATGAAGCGGGCTCGAAGCGTCTCGGCATTGTGCTCGATGCGGCAAATCTCCTTCCACCCGAGGCGCAGCCCCGACAAGCCGAGATCGTCGCGGAGGCGGCAGAACTTCTCGGTGGCAGCCTGTTTCTCGTGCATGCCAAGGACATCGATCGTCATGGTGTCGTCGTGCCCGCCGGCAAGGGCGCTGTCGATCTCCCGGCATTTGTTGCGCGGATGAAATCGGCCGGTTACGACGGGCCGCTGGTTGGACACAATTTCGAAGAGTCCGATGCGCCTGGCGTCGCGGCGTATCTCACGTCGATCATCCGGAGCCAGGCGTCATGAGTGATGGCTACTTTGAGACGCCGGATGGATGCCGGCTCGCTTTCGTGGATGAAGGCGAGGGCATGCCGGTATTGTGGCAGCACGGACTGGGCGCGGATCGCAAGCAACCGGCTGAAGTGTTCCCTGCGATCGACGGCATTCGTCGCATCACGCTCGAATGCCGCGGTCACGGGCTCTCCGCGCTGTGGGACCCGACGGCATTATCGATCGCGCAGTTTGCCGACGATGCGCTGTTTCTTCTGGATCATCTAGGTATCGAACATGCCGTCGTCGGAGGCATCTCGCTCGGTGCGGCCATCGCATTGCGCATCGCTGCAATGCATCCCGAGCGCGCATCTGCATTGATCGTTGCCCGTCCGGCGTGGGTCGACAGGGACGGTCCTGCGCAACTCCAGATCTATCGCGATGTGGCGGGACTGCTTGCGGCGCACGGAGCCGACGAGGGAGCGGCGCGTCTTGAAGCATGCGCGCGGTTGCGAGAAGTCGAAGCGGTATCGCCCGATAACGCCGCATCGATGCGCGGATTTTTCCGGCGACCGAATCCGCAATCCACCATTGCGCTGCTCAGCCGTATCCCTGCACAGGGTCCGGGCCTCCAGCGGGGAGATTTTTGCAAACTCAGTCTGCCGACACTCGTCATCGCCAACCGCCAGGACTACGTTCACCCTGTTGAAACGGCAGAAGCGCTGGCCGAACTGATTTCGGGCTCGACGCTCACGGTCATCACCTCGAAAACAGAGAGCCGCAGCGGCTACGTTGCCGACTTTGAACGGGCGCTGCGCGAATTCCTGACACCCATGCGGAATCAGTCATGACACGATCAATGGAAAATCTGCAGACGCCTGTTGGTGAGGTTGGTGAGCCCATTCTGGTGATCGATGTTGGCGGGACAAACATCAAATTCGGTTATTCCTGCAACAGTCAGCCGCTGGATTTCCGCAAGCTCTTTTCGACGGATGCACTCAGAGCCGGCGACCCCATTCGGGCACTCGCGCTGATGGTCGAGGATGTCGTCGCGGAAACTGCCATCGCGCCGCGGACGATTGTCATAGCTATACCGGGCTTCATCGACACGGACGGTGATCGTGTTCTGCACGCCGCAAACATCAGAAGCCTCGACGGTCGGCGGCTTGGGGACGAACTTGGGCGACGGGCGGGTTGCACGGTCCTGCTCGAGCGCGATGCGGTATTGGCGCTGACGGGAGAAACGCGTGCCGGGGTCGTCCAGGACGCCGATCATGTACTCGGAGTTTTCTTCGGTACGGGAGTTGGTGCAGCCTTCATGACCGACGGCAAACCATTCCGTGGCAGCGGATGGGCACTCGAGATCGGTCTGATGCCGTTTCTGGCGGAAGGCCCGGTTCCCGAGGGCATGCGACCGGACTGCCTCGAGGCCCATGCATCTGGGCGAGCCTTGCAAGCCATCGCCGCGCGCCATGGCGTACCTATCGACAGCATCTTCCTTGCATCCGCGTACAGCGCTTCGTTAGCGGACGACCTTTCGCGCTTCATCCGTCATCAGGCGATGGCGGTTGGTATGGCTGCAGCCATGGTGTCGCCTGCCACCATCCTGCTCGGCGGCGGAGTCATGGATATGAATGGATATCCGAGAGAAACCCTGATCGGGCTTATCGAAGGGCATTTGCCGTTGTCAGAGACGAGACGTCCGTTGGATTTACGCTGGTCCCGACACGGATGGACTGCCGTCCTGCATGGCGCGCCCGCCGTCCTGACTGAACATCGAGGCCGGGGAAGTCCTCAGTCGCGCGTCATCCGGACCGCAGGTAGGCAGCCTTCTCCGGAATCCAACCAAAATCAGTAAAGGCGTTACAGCAAAGTCTATTTGGGCGCTCGCACGCAAGCGCCCAATGTTGCTTACTGGTGGAACGGGCGTCCGGAATCCGATCCCGGTGCAAACGAAACACCTCGCAGTACTTCAGCAAACCCCGCGGTGCGCAGCGTCACGAACTTCTCGTGCGTGGCTCCCGATGACTTGGCGTTCTTTACGACATCGCGGATCGCCACGAGCCGGTTCGGATCGGCACCCACATCACCATTGCCGCTGACGGTCGACGTGATCGCCCAGATCGTCGCCGTGCCATCATCGTCGACGTGCCCGGTCAGGTTGCGCAAACCATCTGTCGCGGGAGCCCACGGAAGCCCGGTTGCGCTGTTGGATCCCGTCGGATAACCCTTGATGGTGTATTGCGAGCCCAATTCGAGACCTGTCTGTAACGTGTAGGCGAGCGTCCACGTTCTCGTGCCCGCGTTGTAGATCCACTTTTGCAGTCCAGCCGTCGGTTGCGCGGCGGCATGGGTGTAGAGGTCGGTGCCGCCTGTGTAACCGTCGCCCTCGTCGGCAACATACAAGGTATTTGCGTCAGCAAACCACAGTCCGAAAGGATACGAGAGCGTGGTAGCCGACTTGTTAGGTGTCGACGGGAAGCCGGCGAGTACACACATGTTGTTCGGCAAACCGCTGGTTTGCAGCGTCGCTGCGTTATAGGGAACGGCTGCCGTGGGCAACGTGGCTTTCGGGGAGGGGACGCCGACACCGTTCGGACATGCGGTGCCCGTCGTGTCGACGAAGTAGACCGTATTCACACCGTTGCTGCCGCTGCCCTTGGTGAAGTACAACACGTTATTGAAAATGGTCATGCCGCGAAAATTGTCATCTTTGCCGATCTTGTCCGCCTTTGCGCCGAGTTCCGTGACCGAGAAACTCGCGAGTGGAGTTGGCGTGCCGGGCGTTTGCTGAGCCTCAGACTGGTTGGATGCACTGATGAATTGCGTACCGGCGCCCAGTATCACGCCGTCGGGTTGCGGGTTCGCTCCGTTACCGGCATTGCCTGCCGTATAGAAAATGTCGTGCCCGTTTCTGTTGTTCAGAATCGCGGCCCGGCCGTTGTTGCCACTATATGCGTTGGTTTCGGTGAAACTGAAATGGCCTTCGCTGTCCACGCGGGCGACGGCACGATAAAAGCTCTGCCCAACGGGATTCGTTGTATCGACCACGCCGGGTGTATTGGAATTCGATACATCGATCGTATTGACGGGTGCCACGTAACCCATGAAAGTCAGGTATTTGCCGTCCGTCGACAGATGCAGCGCAAGTTCCGACTTCGAACTGAAGCTCGTGACCAGCTGGTCGCGGGAGAAGCCTTTCTGCAAACTGTTCGGCACTTCCAGCGTGCTCACCAGCGCACCACCCGGCGAGATCTGGTCGAGAAAGATTCGCGACGTAATGCCGAAGCTTGCGTCGTATCCATCGTTATTCCAGACGTACGGATAGGTGCCGTCGGACGGCGCACCTGTCGACGCACTACAGCCGCCTTGCGTACTCGCGCAATTGGGCGGAAGAATCGTGCCTGCCTGAACATTGCTCGAAAGGTTGTCGTATACGCTGCGGCTGATCACGAGCAGTCCGGGATGGAAATGACTGTCGCTGTCCTGGTCGGAAGGTTGCGCCTGCGCGATCGTACCGGCAAGCATAAAGCCGAGAAGTGGTAAGCGTCCGATTGCCAACAGGCGGGGAACCGTGGGGCGAAGCGTTGTTGTTTGCATGAATGTCTCCGTTTGGATTCTGGGAAGTGCAACGTGCGCACCTGCGATAGAACCGCATCACCGTACTGACAATTCATGAACTATTGATTGCGATAGACTTTCTCCAAGCTAGCAGTGGGGTCAGAAGTAAGTCGAAAGGATTTTTCCTCATTTTTTCTCGTCCTTAAGGTTTCCTTCAGAATTGCTTTGACGCGCTGACCCGCCGGTTGCGTACGGTCATGCTTTCAATGACGCGCCCATAGAGCGGGCGCTGGACTGAAATCGTACGGCTCATTTGAAAGGCGACGATCTGCTTTTGGAGGCCTTTCAGTTTCACTCTGATTGCCTGCGAGAAAGGCCCCCGTCTACACGCGGCGTAAACATCGGAAATATTATGGAGGCCGGCCTTAACGTTCCCTTCAGATAAGCCCGTTAGTATCCCCGTCAAGGCGCACGAAGCGAGTTCTCGCGTTCATCTCCGATCTCTCATCACGGCGGCAGCAACCCATTTCTGAATGTCACCGAGATGAACGGCGCGTGTCCAAGGTGTGTCGTCTCCGGTGTCAAGGTGACGCCGCAATTGGTTACCCGGCGTGCCGCGCGGGTTAGCAACTGCCGCGATCGACCCATCCATTGATTTTCTACACTGGACACCGCCAATGGTGACGAGTGCCTTGTTTTCGACCGCAACCTTGCTGCATGTCGGAGTTGCGTTACATGCGCTCGCATATTTTTGTGGTGCCTGTGCGGCATTCGGAATCGCCTATACCGTCGCGGCCATCGTGCTGATGGGTTCTTTTTTTGCGCGACGTTCCATCGAGGCTCCCAGCTATCCCCCTGTCACGGTGATCAAGCCCCTGCGCGGTATGGAAACAGCGCTGCTATCTAACCTTGTGAGCTTTTGCGAACAGTGCTATCCGGGGGCCGTGCAATACCTCTTCGGAGTTCACGATCATGACGATCCCGCACTAGAGGTCATCGAGAAACTTCGGCGTCTTCACCCGGACGCACATATCTCCGTGGTCGCCGATAGCAAGTTGCACGGCTCAAACCGGAAAGTGAGCAATCTGCTCAACATGCTTCCTTCAGCGGTTCATGATTTCTTCGTTTTTGCAGACAGTGACGTCTCGGTGGGACGAGATTACCTTCGCAGAATAATGGACGAACTGCAGGCGGAAAGCGTGGGTCTTGTGACATGCGCATACGTTGGCGTACCCGATCCAGGCTTTTGGCCGAGGCTTTCAGCGAGAGCCGTCGATTATCAGTTCTTGCCCGGCGTCGCGATGGGTCTCGCGCTTGGTCTTGCCAAGCCATGTTTCGGGCAGACAATCGCGATACGCCGTGAAACACTGGATGCGATCGGCGGCCTTCGTCAATTTTCCAATTTCCTTGCAGAGGATCACGCCATTGGGGCCGCAGTACGCGCGACAGGAAAAAAGGTGGTTATCCCGGGATTCGTGATCGGACATGCCTGCACGGAATCCACGGCTTCTCGTCTTTTCGAACATGAGTTGCGCTGGAGCAGGACCATACGGGGGATCAATCCCCTCGGCCATTTCGGTTCGGCGCTGAGTTACCCCGTCGCACTGTCAGTATTCGCGCTATTGCTCTCGGGGGCGTCGATATGGTCAATCTGGTTGCTTGTCACGGCCTTGTGCGCGAGAGTGTTATTGCAGATCCGCATCGATACCATGCTGAGGCGGCCGGTTCGCGATTTTTGGCTCTTGCCATTGTGGGATTTCATTGCTTTCGCCATACTTTGCGCAAGCTTTCTGTCGTCAAGAGTTGTATGGCGAGGCATAAGTTTCGATGTTGACCGCCGTGGATTGTTGAAAAACACACCGGCCAATGAATCTCGTCATTCATCTCGATGATCGGGTGTATCAGCAGACTCACAGCGTTTGCGGAAATGAGCGGGATGCTGTCACTTTCCACGAGAAATGAACCGGCAGTGAGCTTTACGGCAGATATGCGAAGCCGCAGTGACGCGGGGCGCATGAAACAGAGAGCACCCGCAGATGAAACACCTTGGAAGTATTGCCGCCTTGTGCGGTCTCGCGTTCGCCCTGTGGCTCGTGTGGCGCGATCATCCTGCCGCCGTGCTGCAACTGCTGAGAGGCGCGGGCATGGGTCTCGTGCTGGCGGCCTTGCTGCATATCCTGCCGATGTGCGCGAATGCATGGGATTGGCGCACCCTGATCCGCGTCCGTGAGCGGCCGTCATTCTCGGCAATGCTCAGGCTCGTGTGGATCCGCGAGTCGGTTAATGGTCTTTTGCCCGTTGCACGGATCGGCGGAGAAATCGTTTCGTTCCGGCTGCTCGTGCGCGCGGCTATGCGCCCGGCAACCGCGGCGGCAAGCCTCGTCGTCGACATGCAGCTCACGCTGGTCAGCCAGCTCCTCTTTGCTTTGGTCGCCGCAGGCTATGTGCTCGAGCATTCGTCTTCCGATATGGCGCGCTTCGCGGGCCGCCTCGCCTGGGGCATTGCGGCGCTCGCCCCGGTGCTGGTGCTGTTCGCGCTCGTTCATCATGCGCGGCCGTTCGAGCGTGCGGCACGAACCCTCAACCGGATCACGAGCGGCAAGGTGGTCGACCTGGTGGGCACGTCCGCACGCATCGATCAGTCCATCAAACTGATCTGGCGGCAGACTGGCATTGTCGTCCGCTATCTGCTCATCTGGCAGACGCTGCAATGCGCGGGGTATGCGCTGGAGATCTGGTTCGCGCTGCACGTGCTCGGGGTGCAGGCGACCTTCGCGCAGGCGTTCGTGATCGAGGCACTGATTCAGCTTGTCAGCAGCGCTGCTTTCCTGGTACCGGGCGGCCTCGGCGTGCAGGAGGGCGGCTTCGTGCTGATCGGCGGGCTGCTCGGATTCGACGCGCCGACGTGCCTCGCACTCGCAGGAGCGCGGCGCGTACGCGATCTGCTGTTCTATCTGCCGGGCCTGCTTGCATGGCAGGTGGCCGAATATGCGTTGCCGTCGACACGCCGTGTTGAAGGCGCGGATTGAGGAAGGAGGCTATGTTTGAGCCGGTCGAAGCGGCGAACGCACGAATCCGCGTAAGGCTCGAATCGATGCGCGCATATAACCGGCTCCGTTCACGATAGGGTCAAGAGATGCCCGGGTGCCTCGCGCGAATATTTCTGGAGGCATCCGCGGACGGGCGCGCTGCGAGGAAGTCGAGGCACGCGAACCCGCGGATCGGTGCCCGAGACCTCATGCCTTACGCGTCCGCAGAAATCTGAAGAACTCCACGCCTTCCTGAAGACGCCGTTTCATCATTTCCCAACTCACCAGCATCTCGCGGACGATTTCCCAGATCTTCGACGGCCGGAAATAAAAGTGCTTGTAGAACTCCTCCACGCCAAGATAGATCTCCTCGCGCGACAGGTGCGGATAGCCGATCGTTGCCGCCTGGGTGCCCGCGTCATTGATCAGGGTGATGACCTTGCTGTCTTTAAGCCATCCATTCTCGACCGCCTGCTTGTGAAGGACGGTGCCCGGGTAGGGCGCAGCGAGTGACACCTGGATCGTGTGGGGGTTGATCTCTTTCGCATACTGGATCGTCTTCTTGATCGTTTCGTGCGTCTCACCGGGGAGACCAAGAATGAACGTACCGTGGATCTTGATGCCAAGCTTGCGGCAATCTTCGCTGAACTGGCGTGCCATATCGGTCCGCAGGCCCTTTTTGACATTCACGAGGATCTGGTCGTCGCCGGATTCGTAGCCGACGAGCAGGAGCCGCAAGCCGTTCTCTTTCATCACCTTCAGGGTTGAATAACGGACATTCGCTTTGGCATTGCACGACCACGTTACGCCGAGCTTGCCAAGGCCGCGGGCGATCTCTTCTGCTCTCGGTGCGAGGTCGGTGAAGGTATCGTCATCGAACATGATCTCCTTGATTTCGGGCATGTTGTCCCTGATCCATTTCACTTCTTCAAGGACGTTCTCGACCGAACGCGTGCGGTAGCGATGGCCCCCGACCGTATGCGGCCAGAGACAAAAGGTACACCTGGATTTGCAGCCTCGCCCCGTGTAGAGCGACACGTACGGATGCTTGAGATAACCGCTGAAGTAATTTCTGGTCGTCAGATCGCGCTTATAGACCGGCGCGACGAAAGGAAGCTGGTCCATGTCTTCAAGAATGGGCCGGGCTTCGTTGTGCGTGATTGTGCCGTCGGGCAGGCGATAGCTGAGTCCGAGAATGGATTCGAACGGAAGCCCCTGCGCGATGTCGCGACATGTGAAGTCGAATTCTTCACGGCACACGAAGTCAAGCGCATCGCTTGCGGCAAGTGAACCTTGAGGATCAACGGCCACCTTCGCTCCGACCATTCCGATGAGGGTCGTGGGCTTGCGCCGTTTTAGATGTTCCGCGAATTGCACATCACTCGGGAATGACGGCGAACTCGTGTGAATGATAACGAGTTCGTATTGCACGGCAATGTCAAGTGTCGTTTCCAGTGACAGGCCGTCTGCAGGCGCATCTACGAGGCGGCTATCCTTAACCAGCGCAGCGGGCTGGGCGAGCCACGTTGGATACCAGAACGATCGAATCTCGCGCTTCGTCTGGAAGCGGGAACCCGCTCCACCATCGAAACCGTCATACGAAGGTGCCTGCAGAAACAACGTTTTCATAGATTCTCTCGAAGAAAATTGTCTGCTTGAGCGAGGTCAGTCACTCGCCGAGACTCGCCGGGGCGTCGGCGATGTTCGGAGTTTGATTTATGCCTTCAAAACAGGCCGGCCGCTGGCTCACGGTACGACCGCTTCCATCCCCCTATATGCGGGAATGGACAGGCGAGAGAGGTGTGGCTATCACTGGGAATGGAGGACGATCAAGAATACTACGACTTGCAGGCTCGAGATCGCAAAGCGCGGGTTTTCCCCGGTCACGAGCGTTACCGTGAAACTACTTTGCCGGTCGGCGATCATCGAGACATCATGAGCATAGCTTACGATACGCTTCTCGTTATTTTCCAACGCATTACAGCGCACTGCACGGCCGGCATCGCGATGACGATGTGAATCTCAGTCCACCTTCCACGCCTTTGAGAAATCGTTCCCACGTCACCGGCGTCTGCCACTATTGCGGCGGTAATATGAGCGATAAAAACGACGTGGAGGTCGCCGAGACCGGTTCGTATGCATGCACGCGCGTTACAAGGGTACTTCGCACGCCCGCTGCCTGACCTCTGGTGAGGGGGCGAGACATTCCACATGCCTCGGGCGATTTGGAGAGCGACCGTATTCGCGCCGTGTGGGACATTGTTCTCAACATAAGAACGTCACATAGTGCAGCGCGCAGCAACCCGGTCGACTGTGGCACGACGCGGAATGGCCGGTGGCACTAACCATGCATATCCGCTTGTTCACAGCGCTCGATGCTTCAATGCGGGAGGCGATGTATGACGCAAGGTCGACACAACCCGGACGGTGTGCCTGTCGGCAACGGCCAGCAAATCAGTCCCGCTGAGTTTTTGCTCATGGCAGGCTTTCTTGCATACCGGGCTCCCTTGGCGGAGGTTGCAACCCGAGCTGCCGCCCGATGTATTTTGCACGCCGTACTCGGGGCAGCAACGGCGGGCGGGTTCGCTTATTCAAACGTTCTCGAAACGATGATGGAGGCGGGAGAAAAGTCTTCGCGCCTGTGGGCGCTTGCGGAGCAGGCTGCCGCTGCCGTTGGCGATACGACTGCTTACCTGCAAGTGGTTCGCAATGCCGGCATATCAATGGAGGGAGACCCGTAAACGGCCCCACGAGCGCCGCGCGTCGCGGCGAGAATGGCTGCCACGATGGTAACGCGGGACGTGCCGATAAGCGTCCGTTAAGTTTTGCGGGTCTAGCATGAACGTCATGTCAATAGTCGAACGGGGTCAGGCGGGGCTGCGCGGCACAGCCCGGCCGAATGGCAAACTCCCTGCCGCTGTGACGGAGGGATTCGATGAAAAACTTTGCTGTGTCGCTGCTCGCAGCATGCTCCGCCGTCGTTCGTGCAGGTGTGTCGCATGGCGAGGTGCGACCCCGGGTCATCCCGGCCGTGCAGCTGTCTGCAGATGCCGGGAAACATCCGTCCGGAGATATGCCGACCAAGCAGGTCTTGGTCACATACCGGTCGCCGTTGGAGTTTTCGTTGAAAGTCCCCGAAGGATGGGCGCGCCGGGAGACGTTACGGTCCGTCGAGTTCGCGGACAAGTACAACCGGATCTCTGTAGTGGTCACTTCGCGGACGCGGCCACTGACGCTCGACGACGTGAAGCTCCATGAGGTGCAGGAGGTTCTGCAGTCCGGCGACGATGTACACGTGTCACGTGTCAAAGTCATATGGCTGCCATCCGGCATCGCGTTCGTCGTCACGTATGCGTCGGGTTCGGCAGGCAGCCCGGTTATCAATAAGGCCATCCACTTCGAGAATGCGCGTTACCTTTTCTCGAAGAACGGCAAGCTCGCGACCCTGACGCTTTCCGCGCCGTCGGGCACCGATAATGCCGGCCACTGGCAAATCATGGCGGAAAGCTTCGGTTGGCACTGACGTCGTGGTCGTTGCAGCATGCCACCTGTGTCGCTTCTTTGGAACTTCCCGGTTTGCCGGAAACATAAAAAAGAGCTACACACATCCGCACATTCAATATACCGCGGGCATGCCCAGTGGACGATGTTTGAAGCGTCGATGCACCCAGTAGTACTGGGCAGGAAATTTCAGTATCTGTGTCTCAAGAAACGCATTCATGGAACGCGCATCATTCGTTTCGCTTTCCGAGGGGAAATCGATGAGCGGCGCGAAGACGTTCAACCGATATCCTTTGAAGTCCGGAAGGACTTCCGTGACGAACGGCACGACGCGTGCATGCCCCATTTTCGCGAGTCGCGAAACAGAAGTCAGCGTGCATGCCTGGACCCCAAAAAAAGGCACAAAAACAGAGTTTTCGATGCCGTGGTCCATGTCCGCAGCAAGCATGACCGGCTTGCCCTCGTGAAGAAGTCTCACGATCTTCCTGGCGCTTGTCGAGCGTTCGATCATCTCTGCGCCGAATCGGCCGCGCTGACGTTTGGCCAGATCGCAAAGCCGCGTGTTGGACATGTGTGTGTACAACGAAGCGGCGGGCATCTTCATCGAGTAGAGCATGCACCCAATCTCGATGCCCACGAAATGAAACCCCATAAAGATGGTGGGCGGAGCGTTCTTGTCTTCGAGATCAATCGCGCTTTCGACCTGGACGATGTTTCTTATTCTCTGCGCGCTACCAAACCATTGAATGCCTCGTTCGAGATAGCTGCGGACGACGTGCCGGAAGTGTTCCCTCGCAAGGTCATCGAGCTCACGTTCCGTCTTTTCGGGAAAGCAGAGACGCAGGTTGACAAGGACGATATGTTTGCGACGGCTAGGAATCCTATACAGAGCCGCGCCGAGCGCGCTGCCGAGCCGCGCGACCCATTGGTACGGAAGTATCGAGAGTGCGCGCAGTAAAGCGACGACGAGCAAATGACCGAATTGTTGCAAGACCAGCTCCTGTGTGGTGGTCGGCTATGCCAACTGAAACGCTTCCGTTCGCTGACCACAAACCTTGATCAGGTAAAACTGCCAGGGCGATGTCGCAAGCCTGGCGTACCACACTGAAGCAAAACATCGAAAAGGCGAAATCCGAACTCCCGCTGGACCTTCCGGTACTGTCCAGCAGCGAAGATTGGCGGCGGGAGTGAAATGCGTATAACGGGTGCGGATACCAGCTTGCCACCTCTGGCATGTAACGGGCGGGTGTTTGAGGCGACAATGACTTCTACCGCCGTGGCAGTTTTATTTAAAGTCGACCCGTGGACCATCAGGCCGAGGGCGACTCTACATGAGTGGGTGACCGAATTGCCTCGCAACCGGCCGTTGCTTGCATGATGGGTGAAGGGCCTCCCGTCATGCTTTCGACTGGCTCGCGCTCAGGCAGCCGGTGCATTTGCTGAGTTGGAATTGCCCGTAAGGAGCATGCTGCCTTTGCAAAGAGGGCTGGTCGTGCCCATGAGTGAGAGATCGACTGTCGCGAGTGTACGCGTAGAACATTAACGCGACCTTAACGGATTCGCAGTTTTGAAGAAATATTTTTCTCAGGTGACCGTTTGGGGTGCCGATCGACGATCTGCTGAAATGCTGCGTAACTTTTGGAGAGGACTTGCTAGCTGGTGCGAAAGGACCAAGGGTTTCGGCTCGATTTTCGCGCACAGCCCGAGCTACTTCGCGGAAACCGCCATGGCGTGATGTGACCGGGAGTTGTCGATTACGCCACTGTTGTCTATCCCCATCGAACGGGATAATGAATTTCATCTCGTTCGCCTGAAGGATCAAAATATGTCTCCCGTCACCGCTGTTGCTGCTGCCGATAGTACCGCCGCACTCGCACATTTCACGGCGTCGCTCACCTTCGAAACGGATTGTGCTGATGTCCATGCGGCATTGACTGGTGGCCCGAATGCGATGGATTTCGTGTTGCTTGACGTACGCAGTCCCGCGATGTTCGCACAGGGTCACGTGCCGGGCGCCGTCAGCTTGCCGCATGGCAAGATCGTGGCGTCGAAGCTGGCGGCCTATCCGCCAGATACCTTGTTCGTGACCTACTGTGCCGGTCCGCATTGCAACGGCGCGACGCGTGGCGCAATTCGGCTGGCGCAACTTGGCCGACCCGTGAAGGTCATGATTGGAGGTGTGACCGGGTGGGTTGATGAAGGCTTCCAGCTTGCGACCGCTGTCAGCGTTTGACGCGCGGCTTTCTGGTGGAGGTTCTTGCGACGCTCGGGAGAATGCCGGACGATGGCTTGGGATGGGCGATGTTCAGTGGCGCAATCATCAATCTCCGGTAATATTGCGCCATGCAAGATCATCTCGTCACGGCGCTCGTCTACGACCGCCTCTGCACTTTCGAATTCGGTTGCGTGACCGAACTGTTCGCGCTTGAGCGCCCGGAACTCGGCGTGACGTGGTATCGCTTCGCCGTCTGCGCGGCCGAACCGGGGCCGATTCGCGCGGCGGGCGGGATCAGCGTTGCTGCGCCGTATTCGCTCAAGATGCTCGATCGTGCGTCGACGATCGTCGTGCCCGGCTGGCGCGATCCCGACGAGCGTCCGCCCGAGCCGCTGCTGAAAAAAATCCGCGCGGCCGTCGAGCGCGGCGCGCGTGTCTGTTCGATCTGCTCGGGCGTGTTCGTGCTGGCTGCGGCGGGTGTGCTCGATGGCAAGACGGTCACGACCCACTGGCGATACGCGGAGAAGTTGCAGCAGCGCTATCCGCAATTGCGCGTGAAGGCCGATGCGCTGTATGTCGATGAAGGGCAGGTGATTACGTCGGCGGGATCGGCGGCGGGGCTCGACATGCTGCTGCACCTCGTGCGGCGCGACTACGGCAGCGCGATTGCGAACCGCGTCGCGCAGCGGCTCGTCGTGCCGCCGCATCGCGAGGGCGGCCAGGCGCAGTTCGTGCCGCGTCCGATGCCGCAGGACGACAGTGGCCGTCTCGCGCGACTGATGGATTACGTGCGCGCCAACCCCGCGCACGCACACACGCTGGCGTCGCTGGCGGACCAGGCGGCGATGAGTCCGCGCACGTTGCAGCGACAGTTTCGCGACGCGACGGGAATGGCGCCGTACGAATGGCTGATTCGCGAGCGCGTGGCGATGGCGCGCGAACTGCTGGAATCACCCGCCGATCTGCCGATGTCGCGCGTCGCGGAACTGGCCGGCTTCGGGTCCGAGGAATCGCTGCGGCGGCATTTCCGGCGCATTGCGCTGACGAGTCCGGGCGCGTATCGCAAGAAGTTCGGCGTGTCGGCTGTGGCGTGATGTTGCTGCGCTATGCTTGATGCGACAGGAGGCGAGCACATGACAACGGAGTCGAATCACGCGCGCGACGCGGAAGTCACGCGGCTGCTCGATCACGCCCCGCAGCGCGACGCAGCCGATACGATCATGTTCGCACGGCTGATCGGCGCGAAGGCTGCGAGCGGCGAACTGCTGCATCTCGGCTTGACGCGCGCCGCGCTCGACGCGTTGCGCTCACGTCATTTCCGCGACGCGGCGCCGCTGCAGGCGGTTCCCGAGCACATTGCCGCGAGCGCGCATCAGCCTTTCGTCGATGCGTTGCGCGTGTTCCTGCTGCATCACGAGTCCTCGCTCGCGGCGACGGATGCCGACGCGCAATGCCTCGCGACGATCATCGCCACGGCGTGTCTGCGTCCCGATCACTTGTGGCGCGATCTCGGACTCGATGGGCGCGACGACGTCACGGCGATCCTCACGCGCCACTATCCGCAACTCGTCACGCGCAACACGGATAACACGCGCTGGAAGAAATTCCTCGCGCGTGAACTTGCGTTCGCCGAGGGCCGCGCGCCTGCGCCCGCGCCGGGCTGTCCTGGTTGCGAAGACTACGCATTCTGCTATCCGTCGCGCTGAACCTGCCTGCACGCTGCGCCGAAGCATCCGCGCAAACCCGGCCGTAGAAACCCGAAGTTGAGCGGGACTCATACCCGGCATCAAAAAACATCGCTTCATCGTCGAAAAAAACGGACCGCACAATCGCGATGCCATGTCATGCCCTCGCGCTGGCGCGGCGGGTCGCGTTAGCCGCGCGGCCGCTCACAAGAAGATTTGAGACCTTCCCCGCAAGTTGATTTGCATGGGACGGGAGTAAGCGCTAAAGCGCCAACCCCATCGACCGCAGATAAATCTGCATGGGATGGGAGTAAGCGCTAAAGCGCTAACTCCCATCGACATAGGAGACATTCGATGATGCAATCCATCAAGCTTCGCACGGCCCTGTTCGCCGCCGTCGCCACCGCGGCAACCGTACTCACGGCAGGCAGCGCGCATGCCGCCGACAGCAACGCCGCGAAATCCGGAAGCTGGTGCAGCGCGGGCAAGACCGTACACTTCGCGGGTATCACGTGGGAAAGCGGCGCGTTCGCGACGGAAGTGCTGCGGCAGATTCTGGAGAAAGGCTACGGCTGCAAGACGGACGTCGTGCCGGGCAGCACGGCCGCGACGGAAACCGCGCTCGCGCACAACGACGTGCAGATCTGGGCCGAGCAATGGACGGGCCGCAGCGAGATCACCGCGAAGGCTGTCGAGACGGGCAGCGTGAAGCTGGTCGGCGATACGCTGCCGGGCGGCACGAAAGAGGGCTGGTTCGTGCCCGACTACGTCGTGAAGGGCGATCCTTCGCGCGGCATCAAGGCATCGGCGCCGGGACTCGCTTCGGTGGCGGATCTGCCGAAGTACAAGAACGTCTTCACCGACGATGAAGAGCCGAACAAGGGCCGCTTTCTGAACTGCCCGAGCGGCTGGGATTGCGAGCGCGTGAACACGCGGCTCCTGAAAGTGCTCAAGCTGGATGACGCGTACACGAACTTCCGCCCCGGCACGGGCGCGGCGCTCGATGCCGCGATCGCATCGGCTTACACGCGCGGCGCGCCGATCCTGTTCTACTACTGGGGTCCCGCCGCGCTGATGGCAAAGTACAAGCTGACCGAGCTGAAAATGCCCGCTTTCAACGACGCGTGCTGGCAGACGCTGCGCAACGAGAGCAGCACGCAGCAATGCGCGTCGTCGTATATGGTCTCGCACGTGACGGTCGGCGCCTCGACGCCGTTCTACAACGCCGAGCCGCAATTGATGACGATGTTCACGAAGGTCAAGTTTCCGATGGACTTCCTGAACGCGACCATTCTCGACATGAGCGTCAAGAAACTGGACGCGCCGACCATGGCCGCGCAGTTCCTGCGCACGCATCCGGAAATGTGGAAGACGTGGGTGCCCGCCGATGTCGCAGCGAAGGTGCAGGCGGGCCTGGCGAGCTGATTGTGCATCGTCTGAATGGGTAAAGACGGCGGCGCGGTGACAACGAAAATCCGCCGCGCCGCCAACGTCATATAGAATGACGCGCTTTGCCCGTTCTCGCCATGTGGTTTAAGAATCTACAGCTTCACCGTCTTCCCGCTCCGTGGAAAGTGAGCGCCGAGCAAATCGAAAAGTGGCTCGAGCCGCACGCGTTCCAGCCGGCCAACAGCGTCGAGACGACGCGTCAGGGCTGGGCGCCGCCGCGCAATGACGGCACGCTCGTCTACTCGACCAACAAGCAGATGCTGCTCACGTTCCGCGCGGAAAAGAAACTGCTGCCTGCATCCGTCGTGACGCAGGTGACGAAGGCCCGCGCGCTGGAACTCGAAGAGCAGCAGGGTTTCAAGCCCGGTCGCAAGCAGATGCGCGACCTGAAAGAGCAGGTCACCGACGAACTCCTGCCGCGCGCATTCAGCATCCAGCGCGATACGCGCGTGTGGATCGACACCGTCAACGGCTGGCTCGCGATCGATTCCGCATCGCAAGCGCTTGGCGACGATGTGCTCGGGTTGCTGGTGAAATCGGTGGATCGGCTGCCGATCATGAGCGTGCGCGTCGCGCAGGCGCCCGTTTCGGCCATGACCAACTGGTTGCTTGCGGGCGACGGGCCCGTCAATTTCACGCTGGACCAGGACACCGAGTTGCGCTCGCCCGCCGAGGGCAACGCGACGGTGCGCTATGTCGGCCACGCGCTCGAAGCGGACGACATGCGCCGTCATATCGAAGCGGGCAAGCAATGCATGCGTCTGGCGATGACGTGGAACGACCGTGTGTCGTTCGTGCTGACGCCCTCGCTGACCATCAAGCGCGTGACGCCGCTCGACGTCATCAAGGAAGCCGCCGACCCGACCGCGCAGAATGACGACGAACAGTTCGAGTCCGATTTCACGCTGATGACGGGCGAACTGGCGAAGATGCTGGACGGCATCGTCGATGCGCTCGGCGGCGAGCTCGCCGACGGCATCGCGCCCGCAAAGGCCGCGTGACGCAGGTCAGCGTGTCATAAGGCAAGCCGACACAGAAAGGCCCGCGCGAAGCGGGCCTTTTTACTTGCGCGGAACGCCTTGCGTGCCGCGTAAGTCAGTCGAACATATTCCGGAACGCAACGGCGACGATCACGGGCACGCACATCACGAGCGGTATCGCGAAGTAAGGCACTTCGAGATCCACGTACCAGCTATAGACGAGCCAGCCAATCCCCGCGCACAGCGTGCCGATGCCGATGAGCGCGGTCAGCACGTTCAGCGTTGTAGGCGAGGGTTTCCAGCGCGTCTTTTGTTCTTTTGGCGAAGGCGGGTTCATTGCGGCTCCGGAGCGGATCGTCACGAGTTTCGATTCGTTCGATTTTACTCCGCCGGCATGCGCACGGCTCAATAGCCGTCGCGCTGTCGCGCCGCCCTGAAAGCGCAATGAAGGACGGCACGGGCTTCGGCTATACGATTTATTCGAACGCCTTGTCGTTCGGATTCTTGTAGAGCGCGCGCAGGTTCTCGCTCATCGGAAAGTCGAAGTTCATGTTCTTCGGCGGCACGGGCTTCATGAACCACCGGTCGTACATGGCGTCGATCTCGCCGCTCTTCATGACCTGCGCGAGCGTGTCGTCGACGATCTTGAGGAACGCCGGGTCGCCCTTGCGCAGCATGAAGCCATACGCCTCCGACGATTGCGGTGTGCCGACGATCACCCAGTCGGCAGGCTTGGCCGTCAGCGTGCGGGTGCCCGCGAGCAGCACGTCGTCCATCATGTATGCGACGGCGCGGCCCGTCTCCAGCGTCATGCGGCCTTCGCCGTAGTCCTTCGCGCTGATGATCTGCATGTTCATCTTCTTCTCTTCGTTCATCTTGCGCAGGATGCGTTCTGACGTCGTGCCCTGATTCGTTACGACCGTCTTGCCCGCCAGATCGGGAAAGTCCTTGACGCCCGAATCCTTGCGCGTGAGCAGCCGCGTGGTCGCGACGAAGAACGTATCGCCAAACGCGACCTGGTTCTGACGCGACGTGAGGTTCGTGGTGACGCCGCATTCGAGATCGACGGTGCCGTTCTGCACCAGCGAAATGCGGTTCTGCGACGTAACGGGAATGAAGCGCACCTGCAGATTTGGCTTGTGTGTTTTGGCCTTCACCGCGTCGATGATTCTGTTGCACAGGTCCTGCGAGAAGCCGATCACCTGATTGTTCGTATCGACATATGAGAACGGCACCGACGTCTCGCGATGGCCGATCGCGATCAGATTGGCGGCCTCGACTTTGGCGAGTGTCGGCGGCGCGTCCTGCGCAGTGGCGTTCGTCATTGCGGTGAAGCAGGGCGCCGCGACGCACAGGGCGAGTGCGAGCGAAGTCAGTCGGTTCATTGCAGGTCCTCTGGTTGAATCCGTAGCGTGTTTACGAATGTTGCCATGAAAATAAATACTGCAACATATGTTTTACCCTTAAATGTGTTGTGGCGGCGGCCCGGCGTAGTCATGTGCATGGCACGTTGCGATGGCATGATGAATGCAGCGGTGCGTTCCTCTGTAGCCCTGTGTACTTGTCGATCAACAAAATCAAGGAGAAAACCGATGCACGCCGTTCGCCAATGGATCGCTGGAGTTGCCCTCGCTACCACGCTAGCCGCGCTGACCCCGCTGCCCGCCGCCGCGCAGACCAACCCTGGCACGATGCCGCCGCCGACGCCCGCGGGCGACGGCACGTTTCTGCTGACGATCTTCCTGAAGCACGACCAGTCGAAGCCGCTGCCGAAGATCAACCAGCAACTGGCCGATCAGGGCTTCTACAAGGCGTTTCCGCCACCCGGCATCGAAGTGGTGTCGTGGTACGTGATGATGGGGATCGGCCAGGTCGTGACGCTGCGCGTGCCCGCCAACCGGCTGCGCGAGGTGAACCGCGCGATCGAGGAGACCGCGTGGGGCGGCTACAGCACCGACTTCTACCCGACCTACGATTACAAGTCGATCGCCGAGCAGGCGCGGGCGAAAAACGGCAACTGAGCCGCCGCGTCAGTACCACGGCTTGTCGTTGAGCGGCGAGCCGGTGATCTTGACGATGAAGTCGAGAAACGCGCGCACCTTCGCGGACGGATGACGCCGCGAAGGGTAGAGCGCGCAGAGCGGAAAGCGCTCGTCGGGCCAGTCGGGAAAGAGATCGACGAGGCGGCCGCTGTCGAACAGTGGCTGCGTGCCGAGCGCCATGATCTGCGCGATCCCGTGACCGGCGAGACATGCGCCGTGCATCGTCGAGACGTCGTTGACCATGAGGCGGCCGCGCGCGTCGATGATGACTTTTTTGCGCGGCCGGTGAAATTCCCACACGAACGGGCGTCCGGTTTCCGGGTCGCGGTACTGGATGCAGTTGTGCGGCTCGCGTTCGAGATCGGTCGGTTTGAGGGGGCGGCCGTGCTTCTTCAGATAGCCTGGCGACGCGGCCGTCACGATGCGCGTGTCCAGCAGCCTGCGCGCGACGAGCGTGGACGGGCGCGGCTCGCCGAAACGCACGGCGAGGTCGAAGCCGTCGGCGACCATGTCGCCGAGCTGGTCGCGCGTGATCAGGTCGAGATTGAGTTCCGGATAACGCGCGACGAATTCGCCGATGCGCGGGCTCAGCACGATCTTCGAGAAGAACGGATCGACGTTCACGCGCAGCCGTCCGCGTACGGCGGTTGCGCCCCCTGCCGCCGATGCCGCCGCTTCTTCGAGGCCGTCCATGAGCGGCACGATCTGTTCGTAGAGACGCAGGCCTTCATCGGTGAGCTTGACGGTGCGCGTAGTGCGGTCGAACAGGCGGATGCCGAGCCGCGCCTCCAGCCGCGCGACCGAGCGGCTCACGCCGGATTGCGACATGTCGAGCCGTTCGCTTGCGCCCGCGAAGCTACCGCTTTCGACGATCGCCGTCAGCACGCCCATGCCGTTGAGAATCCGTTCGTCGAAGGACATGGTGTGCTCCTTGTTGAGATGAATGACATTGTGTCATGAATCAAATGACACTCATGTCATGGTGTAAAGCGTTGCCGGCGACCAGAATCAATCCCGACGCAGGCAATTTCTCATTGAACGGGAGTTTGGGGATGTATGCAATTACAGGTATCACGGGGCAGGTCGGCGGTGTGGTCGCGAAGACGCTGCTCGCGCAGGGCAAGCAGGTGCGCGCGGTGGTGCGCAGCGAGGAAAAGGGCGCGGCTTGGGCTGCACGGGGCTGCGAAGTTGCGCTCGCTGAGATGCATGATCGGGACGCGTTGCGGCGTGCGTTCGAGGGTGCGGAAGGTGTGTTCGTGCTGTTGCCGCCCGTGTTCGATCCGTCGCCGGATTTTTCGGAGTCACGGCGGAATATTGCCGCGCTGCGGGCTGCTTTGAGTGAGGCGAAGCCGGGGCGTGTCGTTGTGCTGTCGACGATTGGCGCGCAGGCCGCGCGGCCCAATTTGCTGAACCAGCTTGGGATTATGGAGCAGGAGTTAGGCACTCTGCCTTTGCCTGTTGTGTTTCTGCGTGCTGCGTGGTTCTTTGAGAACTTTGTATGGGATGTTGAGCCGGCTCGGGTGAGTGGTGTGATTCCGAGCTTTCTTCAACCGCTCGATAAGCCGGTGCCGATGGTGGCAACTGATGATATTGGGCGCATTGCCGCGGAGTTGCTTCAGGGTTCCTGGACTGGTTTGCGGGTTGTCGAGCTTGAAGGGCCGCGGCGCGTGTCGCCTGATGAGATTGCTGCTGCGTTTGCTGATGCGCTTGATCGGTCGGTGCGGATGCAGATCTTGCCGCGCGATGAATGGGAGCCTTTGTTCCGATCGCAAGGGATGAATAATCCGCTGCCGCGGATGCAGATGATCGATGGGTTTAATGAAGGGTGGATTGAGTTTGAAGCGCCTTCGGCGTCGATTAAAGGGGACGTCGCCGTTGAGGTGGTGGTTCAGCGGTTAGTAAAGGGTTAGTGCTTTCTGCTCTCGCGGCGCGGTTGGTTTGGTTTGCTTTTGTTTGCGCTGGCATCCGCGCTATGCCTTCGTGCTTCAAGCGTCGCCCCTGTGCGGGGCGGCACCTACTTTTCTTTGCCGCCGCAAAGAAAAGTAGG